>JBIJAE010000110.1:0-5692 GCA_044345895.1 Chitinophagaceae bacterium | reverse complement strand
GAAGCCAATGGACATACTGCATCCATCATGGACTACGCACGTTTCAACTATGTTGCACAACCTGAAGACAACATCAGCAAAGTGGGCATGTTCCCTCGTATTGGCGACTACGACAAGTGGGCCATCGAGTGGGGCTATGGATACGGCGCTGATACAGAAGAGGCCGACAAGAAACAACGCAACAAGCTTTACAATGAAAGGATCGCACAAAACCCACGTGTTTGGTTTGGCACCTATGAGAGTGGCAATACATCTGATGCAAGAACACAAAGCGAAGATTTGGGAGACAATGCAATGAGGGCCAGTGAATATGGCATCAAGAACCTGAAAAGGATTGTTACCAATCTTCCTGAGTGGACAAAAGAGGAAGGCAATAATTATTCAAATCTTGCCCAGATGTATGGACAAGTAGTGAGCCAGTTCAACCGTTACCTCGGTCATGTGGTGCGCAACATTGGTGGATACTATGAAACACCAAAGAGCGTAGAGCAGGCTGGTAGCGTATTTGAAGTAACACCAAAAGCCATGCAAAAAGATGCAGTAGCTTTTGTCAACACCCAATTGTTTACTACCCCTACATGGATGCTGGACAACAACATTCTTGACAAAATCAGCAGCCCAACTGCCGACCAGCTGTCATCCATCCAGGACAACGTTCTTGGCAGCATCCTTTCTTCTGCTCGCCTCAGCAGAATGACCAATTCAGCCAACAGGTTCACCAACGCTTATAGCATTGATGAACTTTTCACTGACCTGAGAAAAGGCATCTGGTCTGAGCTCGCGGCCAAAAAGAAAATTGATGGCCACAGAAGAAACCTTCAAAAAGCATATGCTGAGAGAATGATTTCCCTGCTGGGCAACAACGCTGGCGGTGGCGCATCACTTTCTATGGGTGGTGCAATGAGCATGGCCCCAGATACCAAGAAAAGCGATATCACATCAGTTGTACGTGCACACCTTGCTTCACTGAAGTCTGAAATCCAGACTGCTGCTGCAAGCATGCCCGATGCAATGAGCAAATATCACCTGCAGGATGTTGCAGAGAGAATCAAGAAGGCACTTGATCCTAAATAACAAAACAGTTTTGCGATAGAAAAAGCCCCAGCAATGGGGCTTTTTCTATTATTTTAACTACTGGATTAATGCTATTGACTTCACGAAACTTTTGCCATTACACAATGCAAAAGACAGCTGTTCAATGAATTGTTATCATGATGATTTATTCATAACGCAAGGCCACAATAGGATCGAGCCTGGAAGCTTTCATGGCAGGATATAATCCAGCAGCTATTCCAACAGCAGAGCAAATGATGATACCAATAGAAATGATTTTCCAGGGTATGAAAAATGGCGTATCCATGAGGCTTCCCACAAGGTTTCCAATTATTACACCCAGCAGGATACCAACCACAGCACCCATGAGGCTGATCAGGGTAGATTCAAAAAGGAATTGTGCGCGAATGGAATTTCTTTTCCCACCCAATGCCTTGATCAACCCTACCTCCTTGGTGCGCTCGGTTACAGCCACCAACATGATGTTCATCAGGCCAATGGCGGCCCCAACAAGGGTAATGAAACCAATTGCGCCTGCGGCTGCAGATATCGTCCCCAATAACTTGATAAACGTTTCTGCAATGCTGTCACTCTTGTCAACATAAAAATTACTGTCTTCTGTTATCTCCAGCCCGCGTATGGTCCTGAATATGCCTTCCGCCTCGCCAATAGCAGACTCCATCAGGTTGATATCAGGTACCATGATGGCGATGGAAAAGGACTGGTTCCGGTTGGCATACCGCTGTCTTACATTGGTATAGGTAGCAAAAACAACATTGTCCGCTTGCAAAAATGAACTGGATCCTTTCTCTTTGGTGATGCCAACAACCCGGTATTTGTTGTTGCCAACACGGATTACTTTTTCCAGCCCACGCTCATATTTGGTTCCAAAAAGCTTTGAAGCCACATCCTTTCCAATGATACAAATGTCCTGCCCACTCTCAACATCGGTCTTGTTGAAATTTCTTCCGTAGGCAATCTCGTAACCATTGAGTTTCAAATAATTCTCATCACCCCCGTTGATGGAAACGGTAGGATTGGTTTTCTTGTTTTCAAAATTGACCACCTGGCTTCGTGCTCCATTCAAACCAATGCTGACATCCGCAGGGTAGTCATACATCTCCTTGAATTGCCTGGCCTGACGGTAGGTGATGATCTTACCGGTATTGGACTTTCTTTGTCTTTTGCTTGTTTTGGTATTGGACTGGGTTACATCTGAACCTCTTCCAAAAGAAACCTTGCGTTCCTTGAACCTGATGCTGAAAGCATTGGCGCCCATGGTTGAGAAGCTGTCTCTCAAACTGGTGTTCATCGCTTCAATGGCCGTGATGATGCCCACAAGAGCCATGATGCCAAATGCAATGATGGCTACAGTAATGCCTGTTCTCAACTTATTACCCCGCACAGTTCTCCATGCAAGGGCAAGGTTATCCATGAATTTCATGGCATAAAATTAGTCAAACCTTTGGTCTGAAATTGAAAAGTTTGATGAGCGGGCCGCCTTGAACTGCGATTGGGTAAAATAGCAGCCTATAAAAGCCCAGTCAAGAGATCGGGATGGATACCAAGCACCAGGATGATAATGGCGGCTCCCAGCAAAATAAACCTGAAAGAAGGGCTGAATTCAAGCTCCTCCTCATGGCTGGGTTCCTTGAAATACATGGCCTGGACAACCCTGAAATAATAGTACACACTCACAGCAGCACACAAGATGGCCACAATGGCAAGCCATAGAAAATCACCATCCTTGATCACCGCAAGCAACATGTAGTATTTGGCAAAAAAGCCTGCTGTTAATGGAATACCGGCAAGTGATAGGATACAGATCAACATGGACAATGCCACCAACGGATGCTTTTTGGCAAAGCCGTTGAACGCATCAATTGAGTGATCCTTGAATTTGGAGAGCACTGCAAAAATGCCAATGGTTGCAATACTGTAGGCGGCGAAATAAAGTATCATGCCTTGCTTGGCAAAAATGTTCATGGCAAAAATACCGAGCATCATGAAGCCCGCCTGTGCAATAGAGGAGTAGCTCAGCATCCTTTTTACACTCTGTTGGAAAACTGCCGTGATGTTCCCAATCACCAGGGTCAACGTTGCCACAACAGCCATCAGAACCTGCCAATCAGCCTGGAACTTGCCGAAAGCAGCTTCAAACAATTTGAGGAAGGCAAAGAATCCGGCAGACTTTACAATAGTGGCCATGAAGGAAGTGAAGACGGTAGGTGTACCATCATAAACATCAGGGGTCCAAAAATGAAAGGGAGCAGCAGATACTTTAAATGACATGGAAGCCAACAACAAAACCATACCAATGGCTTTCATGGGTGTCAAGGCACCCAATCCTGCGTTGATCCCTTCAAGATAAAAGGTTCCCGCATCGCCATACAAAAAGGCAATACCCATGAGCATGATGCCTGTTGAAAATGAACCCATCAGGAAATATTTCAATGCCGCCTCATTGCTTTTCAGGTTGGACTTGTCACTTCCTGCCAGCACATAAAGCGGGATGGAAATGATCTCGATACCGATAAACAACATCAGCAAAGACTTGAATCCTGCAATGATAGAAATACCCGAAAGAATGAAAAAAATCAGTGCATAAAGATCAGATGGGGTCTTACCGGCCTTCTCGATTTCCTTTCCGGAAAGCAAGAAATAAACCAGGGTAGAAAAAAGCACCACGCTGTTGAAGATCAATCCAAACCCATTGTAGGCAAGCATCCCTTTGGTATCAATATTGAAAAAGGAAACACCAAGGTATTCCATCCAGTTGACAACAAAAACAGCCAATACGCCCAACAAGGCCACTACAGAAACAGTTCTTGTGTTTTTTGTTGCGAAGCCCGTGTACATCATCAGCACACCCCAAAGCGCAGAAAGAATAATTGCATTCATAACCCCTACAATATTTTAAATGGTAACATACCTGTTTACAATAAGCCCTACAGTTTCATACATCATCTTGAAAAAAGGATCAGGATAGATCCCTACAAAAATTATCAGTCCGGTGATAACGGTCAACACCATTACCTGCGTCTTGTTGATGTCTACAAAACCTGTAACAACTGTTGCTACCTCACCATAAAACACATGCTTGATCATGTTCAGGGTATAGACAGCAGAAAAAATGATGCTAAGCCCTGCAAAAGCAGCAATCCATGGTTTGAACTGGTAGAGTCCGTTGAAGAGCATGAATTCACCTACAAATGCGTTGGTGAGCGGAAGTGCAATGTTGGCAAATGCAGCAATCACAAGAAAAATGGTGAGCTTGGGCGCTTTCTTGGCAATTCCACCCAAATCAGAAATCTTGGTAACACCTGTTTGCTTTTCAATCAGATCAGCCACGATCCAGAGGGCCATGATGTTGATGCCATGGCTGAACATCTGCAATA
The DNA here is from genome assembly GCA_044345895.1 of Chitinophagaceae bacterium. GTDB lineage: Bacteria > Bacteroidota > Bacteroidia > Chitinophagales > Chitinophagaceae > Pollutibacter. The sequence goes on along the minus strand of JBIJAE010000110.1, from coordinate 1,241 downwards.
CCGCACCATTCAGGGCAACCAACTTCAAGGTAAATGCACCAGCTGCCATGAGTCCGATATGCGCAATGGATGAGTAGGCGATCAGTTTCTTGATGTTGTCCTGGTAGATGGCGACCAATGAAGCATAAACGATGCCAGCCACAATCAAAACAATGATGGCAGTGTTGAATTGCTTTACCGCCAGAGGAAACAAGGGCAGCAACCACCTCAACAACCCAAACAATCCCATCTTCACCATCACTGCGCTCAATACCATGGTAACGGGTGTTGGGGCTTGCTCATAGGCTTCAGGCTGCCAAGTATGCAAAGGAAAAATGGGCATCTTGATGGCAAAAGCAATAAAGAAAAGCAGGAACATCCAGTACTGCTCAACAGTTGAAAGTTGAACATTGTAAAAAGCCACCAGGCTGAATGAACCGTTGCTGGTTTTAAGGTACATGTAAAGGATACCAATCAACAGGAACAAGGAACCCACAAAAGTGTAGATGAAAAATTTGAAAGTGGCTTTGATGCGTTTTTCTCCACCCCAGATGGATGCGAGAAAATAAACAGGAATAAGAGCAAGCTCCCAGAACAGGTAAAATACCAAGGCATCGGTTGCCATAAATACGCCCATCAGTCCGCACTGCGTGAGCAGCATAAGGCCATAAAAACGGTTGGCATTGGGATACCTGTTTCCTGGCACCAGCAGAAATACCATGGGAAAAACCAATGCAGTCAGCAGACAAAGTACTCTTGTCAATCCATCAAGGATCAGGCTGAAACTGCTTCCCAGGTTGGGAAGCCAAACATAGCTCACCTGGTTGTATACAAACGATTCTGTTGACATGAAGAAAGAACTGGCTATCATCACTCCCATCGTCAGAAGGGAAAAAACAATGGCACTGGCCCTGGCCCCTTTTTCTGATTTGATGAAAAAAGAAAGAAGTCCACCGGCCAATGGCAACCAGATCAACAATGCAGGAAAATTATCAAATGCTGCGAACATATTGAATGCGTTTGGTTATAACTTCCAGAACAACTGGAAGATGAAAAATAGTATGATAGCGATCATCATGATCAGGATATAAGAACCCACCTGACCACTCTGCAAAAGACGCAATTGTCTTGCACTGAACTGCACGCCCTTGCCAACTCCGTTGACAAGACCATCAATCAATTTGTTGTCCACCACCCTGCTCAGGAAGGAAGAAATCCAGTTGATGGGTTTGACAACAATGGCTTCATAAATTTCATCCACG
>JBIJAE010000109.1:0-5784 GCA_044345895.1 Chitinophagaceae bacterium | reverse complement strand
GTGTCCTTCATGTTTGTAGGGCCTTTCATCGCATTCCGCCTTAACTTCTGCCTCTACCCAATCAGCAATGGCCCTTACCTGAACGGTGGACGATGCTTCACAAACAATAAAAAAATCTGAAACTGCTTCTGTAATTTTTCTCAGGTCCAGGGAAACCACATTTTCCCCTTTTTTATCGTGGATGGCATTGATGATCACTTTCATGATCTTGCTGCTTCTGGTTAGCCTTGTAACTCTCTTGCGTGGTGCTGCTGACTCGGATATTGATGCCAATGAATTTATTTTTATTGTTCCTTAAGTAACTTGCCCAAAAATAAGGATTATTTCCATGCCTTTGGGAGAGCAACATGACCGGCGAGCCATTTAACATATTACCCTCGACTGATAGTACCAATAACCATGCCATGAATGAGGCCCGTATGGGTAAGGCTTCAGATGGTATGGCTTATTTTGCCCTTGACCAGTACCAAGGCAAAGGACAAAGAGCCAAGTCTTGGTGCAGCAAACCCGGTGAAAACATCATCTTGTCTGTTGTCAAAGACTGCTCAGGCCTTCAGCTTAACAACCAATTTCAGCTTTCTGTTGCAGTAGCCTTGGCCTGTTTTGATTTTTTTTCTGCTTACGCTGGAGATGAAACCAGGATCAAATGGCCGAATGATCTCTACTGGCGTGACAGAAAGGCAGGAGGTATCCTGATTGAAAACATGGTCAAAGCAGGCCGATGGGAAAAGGCGATTATCGGAATGGGGATCAATGTCAACCAGACTTCCTTTGAAGCAATGGAGGGTAGACCCGTCTCTCTCAAACAAATCACCGGTAAGTCATTTGATCCGATCAGCCTTGCCAAAGAACTTTGCCTTCATCTTGATCAGCGGCTCTCCATGCTAGAAACCAAGCCTTTTGATCAGTTGCTATCGGCCTACAATGAGCAACTTTTCAAAAAAGACGAAGTGGTAACCTTCAAAAGGAACAACATCCAGTTTCAGGCAAAAGTCAATGGAGTAGACAAAGATGGGCAACTCCTGATCATGCATGGAGTGGAAGAGCAGATTCCCTTCGGAGAAATCACATGGCTATCATGATCCAAATGCTGCCGCAATCTCAGTGGCATGCTCTTTCACCTTTGGCTTGTCAAGGATCTTGACCAAGATTCCGTTCTCATCAATCAGAAAAGTGGTACGCAATACGCCCATGTATTTTTTGCCATACATTGATTTTTCCGCCCAAACCCCAAATTTCTCACAAAGGGATTTATCAGTGTCTGCAATAAGGCGAAAAGGCAGTTCCTGTTTGGCAATGAACTTGAGGTGTGATTTCTCATCATCAGGACTAACGCCCACTACTTCGATTCCTTTCTTGCTGAGTTCCTTGAAACCATCCCTGAGGTTGCAGGCCTGCACCGTACAAGTGCTGGTGGCATCTTTGGGGTAAAAATAAAGTGCCAGCTTTTTTCCTTTAAAATCTGCAAGTTTGATTTTCTGTCCATCCTGGTCCACTGCCGTAAAAGCAGGTGCTTTTTTGCCTTCAATAAGTGCCATACTGTTGAATTAGTTGCGTTTGATGATGTATTCCCGGGTTGTACTGTTCCCGGCCTCATCATAAACAACAACCGAAAGCTTATGTTCACCCAAAGGAAAATGTTCATCAACGGTGTAAACAAAATGGCTGCCGGAAGGCTGGAACATGAGCCATTGTCCATCAACGGTTCCCCTGAACTCCCTGATCACTTTGTTGTTGTCGGCAACATCAAAAATAATCCTTGACCCAGTTCGAACAGTTGCTCCAGATTGAAGAGAAGAGGATAAGGTTGGCGGCTGAAGGTCTTCCAGCAATTGGAAAAAGCCAAAATCACGGAACTGGGCCGCGTACCAACCTTTCTCTTCAACAGCCTTTTTGATTTCTGTTTTTGCCTTATAGGTCCTTTTCATGACCACCCTGTCCTTGTTCACCAACAGGTTGTTGCGATTGGGCTTGATGCGGGTGGTGAAATAAGATTGAACAGGGATATAGGCGGGGAGTGACTGGTAAACGGAAGAGAGCTCTGCCGCACTGTTGGCATAAAATGATTGCAACGAAAAATGGAAAGCATCGTAAAATGCATCTTCCTTGAAAACGAACTGGATGTTTTCGTCTTCGTATACATTGAAGACATTGGGCTCCATGTATTCTCCTTTAAAACCAATTGCTTGCCGTTCACCTGCTTTTCTGCTGACCCTGAATTCCACATAGGAACTGTTTCCATAAGCATCCGTCACCTTGATGCTGTAGGCTTCGGGAGTTGAAGATACCCGGATATGATCCAAATCTGCATCGATGGGCCTGTACATGTCTACAGCATACCCTTTTGGACGGAATAACATCTGGTAATATGCACCCCCTTTGGCCCTGGTTGGGTAATCGATATGGCCATTGAGGTACCTTGTCTTATCATAACCGATATCGTCCATCTCAAAGCTTGAAATCAATCCATCGTCTTTGAAAAGGGATGCACTGAAAAAACCATTGGGATTGGGAATCCCTGTCATCCTGTCTGTAGCCTGTATGGCTACAAAGGTCCGGTCAAAGGGCAGTTCCACCAAACCTGATGGTTTGAATTCATTTCCCATCCTGATAAGGCTAAAAGGAAGGGGTGATTGCTCATAAATACTTTTATCCCTGTCATAAAATACCAGCCTGTAAACATCCGGAGGGGTAACATCATGCAAAGGAAACCTGTACAGCAAAGGATTCAGGCAATTTTCCGTTTTGGTATCCCTGATCTCAAAATGGACATGAGGACCCTGTGAGGCGCCTGTATTTCCGGAATAACCAATCAGCTGACCCTTTTTCAGGGGGATAAGGTCAGGGGGAAGGTTGACATCAATCTTCCAGGTTTGCTGTTCATATTGTTTTGCCCTCAGAAATTGTTCCGCAGCGGGAATGAACCTGTTCATGTGGGCATAGAGTGTGGTGGTTCCATTCGGATGATTGATATAAAGGGCCCGGCCAAAGCCACCAGTCTCAATTTTAATGCGGGCGAGGTAGCCATCTGCCGGAGCCAGGATGGGAAGGTTCTCCCGGCCCTCTGTTGAAAGGTCCAGCCCCATGTGAAAATGGTTGTTCCGCATTTCTCCAAAATTGGCGTTGAGCTTGGGTTTAATGGACAAAGGATAGGAAAAATAATTCAAGCCGCCGGGTGGCTGCGCAACAACATTGGCAGCAAAAAACAGGCAAGAAATACAGCAAAACAGGAAGAACCTCATGGTGCAAAGCTACTACCAGGAGCCAATTTTAAAAAAAATCAATCGGGCCATACAACATATTGGCTCCATTTGTTGTCTATAAATAAGTACCACCACCATGAAATACATCATCACTAAAATCGTATTGGTCTGGGCCGCACTGGCCGCCGTTGTAGGCATCAGCAAAAAAAGAGAAAATGAATCTTTGAACGATGCTGTCAAATTCCCTGATATGGGCAAAACCGCCATTGTGGAAGATTTTGAAATGGCAGCCTACCACAACCAAGCCTGAATTTCCCACCAAGTTTCAACAGAAAGGACAATCTTACTGAATATCTGAATATTTCCTTCGCAAAGTTATGTCCAAACATTACCTTTGCGCCCCGGGTACATCCCGGTTTTTTTATGCCCATAAACCAATAATCTCAAGTCCATCTCATGCCAAAAGACGCTTCGATTCAATCAGTACTCATTATCGGATCAGGACCCATCATCATCGGCCAAGCCTGCGAATTTGACTATTCAGGTACCCAGGCTGCCAGAAGTCTGCGCGAAGAAGGCATCAGGGTAATCCTGATCAATTCCAATCCGGCAACGATCATGACCGACCCCATGATGGCTGACAGGGTTTATCTCTTGCCATTGAATACGGAAAGCATCGAACAGATTCTTCAGGAAAACCAGATTGATGCAGTTTTGGCCACCATGGGTGGACAAACAGCCCTCAACCTGGCCAAAGAGGCTGCTGAATTGGGGATCTGGGAGAAATACAATGTAAAACTGATTGGCGTTGATATAAAAGCCATCGACAAGGCCGAGGACAGGGAACTGTTCAGGCAGTGGATGATTCGCATGGGCATCCAGGTGGCACCTGCAAAAACAGCCAACTCCTTTTTGGAAGGTAAAGAGTTTGCCCAGGAAATTGGCTTTCCATTGGTCATCAGGCCCTCTTTCACGTTGGGAGGAACAGGGGGTGGCTTTGTGCACAGCAAAGAATTTCTGGATGAGGCCTTGAACCGAGGCCTTTCTGCCTCTCCCATTCACGAGGTACTGGTTGAAAAAGCAGTATTGGGATGGAAAGAATATGAGCTTGAACTGCTGAGGGATTCGAAAGACAACGTGGCCATCATTTGTACAGTAGAGAACTTTGACCCAATGGGTGTTCATACAGGTGATTCCATCACGGTTGCACCTGCGATGACCCTGAGCGATACTGCTTTTCAGCTGATGAGAAATACCGCCATCAGGATGATGCGTGACCTTGGCAATTTTGCCGGTGGCTGCAATGTGCAGTTTGCCCTGAACCCTGAGACAGAAGAGATCATCGCCATTGAGATCAATCCGCGCGTAAGCCGCTCTTCGGCACTGGCATCCAAAGCAACCGGATACCCCATTGCCAAAATTGCTGCAAAACTCGCACTTGGGTACAGCCTTGACGAATTAAAAAACCAGATCACCCAGACCACTTCAGCCTATTTTGAGCCTGCCCTTGATTATGTCATCGTAAAGGTTCCAAGATGGAACTTTGACAAGTTCAAAGGAGCAAACGATACCCTTGGACTTCAGATGAAATCTGTAGGTGAAGTAATGTCCATTGGAAGAAGCTTTACAGAAGCCATCCAGAAGGCCTGCCAAAGCTTGGAGAACAACGCAGTCGGACTCGGATACTATGGCAAGAGCATGATGCATGCCAATGAAATACTGGAATACCTCAAAACACCCAAATGGGACAGGATATTCCGCATCAAGGATGCCCTGATGATGGGCATCAGTGTGAAATCAATCTGTCAGGCTACCCTGATTGACAGGTGGTTCATTTATGAGATTCAGAAGATTGTTGATGTTGAAAAAGAAATTGCCAAATACAAATTTGATTCACTGCCCATTGAATTGATCAAAAAGGCAAAACACCATGGCTTCAGTGATGAGCAGATCTGCAAGATCATGCAAGATGGCACTGAGGACGCTGTGTATGAAAAAAGAAAGGCTGCAGGCATCACCAGGGTCTACAAAATGGTGGACACCTGCTCCGCAGAGTTTGAAGCCAAAACACCTTATTTCTACAGCAGTTTTGAGAACAATGGTACCAACGAAAGCAAGGTAAGCAACAAGAAAAAAATCATCGTACTGGGTTCAGGCCCCAACAGGATTGGCCAGGGCATTGAGTTTGACTATTGTTGTGTACACGGCTTGCTTGCCATCAAAGAATGTGGTTTTGAGGCCATCATGGTCAATTGCAATCCTGAAACTGTTTCCACCGATTTTGATATCGCAGACAAACTCTATTTTGAACCCGTTTTCTGGGAACACCTCTGGGAGTTGATTGAATATGAAAAACCCGAAGGGGTGATTGTGCAACTGGGTGGACAGACTGCTTTGAAGCTGGCGGAAAAACTGCACAAGAAAGGGGTCAAGATCATCGGTACATCCTTTGATAACATGGACATTGCCGAAGACCGTGGACGTTTCAGTGACATGCTGAAGAGCCTGGAAATCCCTTATCCAAATTATGGAACCGCCAACACGGTTGACGAAGCAGTTGAAGTGGCCAAAACAGTAGGAT
>JBIJAE010000108.1:0-5807 GCA_044345895.1 Chitinophagaceae bacterium | reverse complement strand
CTGCAGTTGTTGCACTAAAGGTTTGGCTGGTTGCACCACTGATCAGAGACCCATCCCTGTACCACTGGTTGCCAGTAGCCGAAGATGAAGTCAATACCACGCTGCCACCTGCGCAGAAAGTTGTTGTACCACCAGCACTGATTGTTGGTGTAGTAGGAATTGCATTAACTACAACCGTTGTTCCGGTACTCGCTGCACTTGAACAAGTCAATGCAGTTGTAATAACCGTATAGGCTCCTGCAGTTGTTGCAGTATAGGTTTGGCTGGTTGCACCACTGATCAGCGATCCATCCTTGTACCACTGGTTGCCAGTTGCAGAAGATGAAGTCAGTACCACGCTGCCACCCGCGCAGAAAGTTGTTGGACCACCTGCACCAATTGTTGGGGTAGATGGAATCGGGTTGACCGTTACTGTGATGGTATTTGAATAGGCAGTACTGGTTCCATCAGTTGCCTTTCTTCTGAAATATGTTGTTACAGACAATGAACCACTGGTATAGGCAGCAGCAGTAGCACCAGATCCACCAGCTACATTTGACCAAGATGAATTATTAATGCTGGATTCCCACTGATAGGTAATAACAGCAGCACCGCCACTTGCAACAGATGTAGAAGTAAATGCTGCAGGGGTTGTGCCAGCACAAATGGTTTGGTTTGCAGCTACACCACCACCAATAAGTGATGCAGAAACTGTCACAACAACTGTTTGCGTTGCAGTACAACTTCCACCAGATGTTCCAGTTACAGTGTATGTTGTAGTGGAAGCTGGATTTGCGGTAACCGTTGCCCCACTTGTTGCAGAGAGACCTGTTGAAGGAGACCATGTATAAGTAGTTGCACCAGAAGCAGTAAGAGATACATTACCACCTGGGGCAATAGAAGCTGAAGAAGGTGAAATCGATACTGTTGGGCTCGGATTAACTGTTGCTGATCCGGTCAAAATGACTCTATCGGCAACCCCAGCTGCTGAAAAAGTTAAAGAACCGCTTGCTCCGGTAACCGCACTTGACGTAAGCCTTAAATAAACTGTTGTCACTGCAACTGTTCCGGAAACAGGGGTAATGGAAACTGAACTTCCATAGCCTGATGCTAAAGAAAGAGAAACTTCATATCCCGTTGGAGCGGTTGCTGTAATGGGAGATGTTCCCAGGTTTTTACCCTCAACTGTAACTGTTTGTGCTGCTGAAGCAGTGCCAGCACAAGTTGAAAAGGCTGTGAAAGTACCGGAAGTGATAATCTTGGGCTGGCTTAAGAGACCATTCAAAAAACTATCTACCCTATCAGAAGATGAGCCTATAGATGTTTCGGCTGCAAAATAAGCCTCCTCTCCAAACAGGACAAATGTATATGCCTCCCCAGTATACACAAGCTGGTTTTGGGTATTTGGCGGATCTACAATAATATTGTTGCTAGCATTCAGAGCATTGCCGTTGGCATCCACTTTGAGTGCTGCAAAGTACAGGCCTTGGGGTGTAGATCCAGCCTTAATGGGCCTCGTGGCGTTCACAAGTATTGAATCCCGCTGACCGCTAGCATTCAAATATTTGAGATAACCGACTACGTTGTTACCATTAAATTGAATTTCGTTTGGGTTGTAAGAAACAAAACTAAAATTGGTTCCTACTAATTTTGTAGTAGCATTGATGGTGATGGAGCTAGTCTCTTCACCGTATGTCGTTCCAACTCCCTTATAAACCTGGCTGAAAAAAACTTCAGCAGCCCGGCTTTCTTGATTTGAGAGAAATGGCAATGCAAACGCCAGTAGCAAGCATAATAATGCTTTTCTGATTGACTCAGTCATGAACAATAATTTTAAATTAAATTACTTGATGAAGGCTTTCCAGACAGGAGAATTGGAGGGTGGAATTTCAAGAGATAATGAGTAGATTTTGGCATCTACCGAGTTATAGGGCTGCAAAGAAAACCCAAAAAAATGCCAAATGCAAGTAAATTGCAAGAAGTATGTCAAAATTTTTAGCGATTTTCTTGTTTTTAGGGGTTATTTCCAAACCCATTATGGCTTTGGAAACTAAGAATTCGTATGGTGATTCCATCCCTGCTGGCCAATTCAACACAAAACAATGGATTGCACCAGCCGCCCTTTTCACAGCAGGTTCAGGCATTGCTGCCATTCCATCGCTCAGAAAACTTGAGACCAGGATATATGATGGATTCAATCCCAAAAGAGAAATCACGCATATCGATGATTATACACAGTATCTGCCGGCATTAGCCGTTTTTACACTGGATGCAGCAGGCATGAAAGGGAAAAACAAACCCCAACAACAATTGCTGTTATACGCTTTGGGAAATGTCACTGCCGCAGCTATTGTTAAACCGATGAAAATGATTTTTCAACGGGAAAGGCCCAACAGCAGTGATTTCCGCTCATTCCCGTCAGGGCATACCAGTACAGCGTTTGTAGCAGCGGAGTTCTTGCACCAGGAATTCGGGCATCACTCCCCCTGGATCAGTGTTGCAGGATATGCAACGGCCGCTGCAACAGGGTACCTCAGGCTCTACAACAATCAGCACTGGCTGGGGGATGTGCTGGCAGGTGCTGCCATTGGCATGGCTTCCACCAAATTCATTTACTGGGTGAACAGGGAAATTAAAAATAAAAAAAAACTGAAAACGCAAGCTTTCTGATGGCTATTTGAAGAGCTCCTTCCATCCCGCCTTCATGAAAGGCCACTGCGGAAGGGTATTCAATAAAATCAATTCCTCCGGCAACTTAGTTTCATTATCAAGAAACCTGAAAATGCGCTGAATCGGGTTGCGGCTGAACAAGAGGGTAAAAATTTTTGACCCCGGCATTTTTTTGTGAAAAAGCATGTGCAGCAACACCCTGTCGTACCACAGAAATCTTTTCTGCAATACCGGTTTATATAGAAATGGATTTCCCGAATGCGTCAACTGGCCTACCAGCGCGGCAACATGCTTCTGGATGAACCGGAAGGTGTAACCGCTCGAGGGTTTTGTTTGCCCACCCGCTGTTCCCAAATGAACAATATTTCCATTGGTAGGGCTAAAGACATGGTCTGTCATGGGAATGACCCCAAACTCCTCTTCCAGCAAAGTATAATCCGTTATGTTCAGGTGTTCCTTCAAATAAAGCCGAAGGCCTGTGTCATAGGCTTCCTGCTCCAGCAATGAGGGTGTAAAAAGGGTGAATTCTACCAAGGCCTTGTTGGCGGAAAAAGGCATCACATAAACAAATGTTGTTCCATGATCTTGGGCAACCCTAAAATCCATGAGCGTAGGCTGGGCAGGATCAAACACAGGTTCTTTTGTTTCAATGATCCAGCCCTTGAAATGCTGTAAAAGATAGTACGTATTATCGGCCAGTTTTGGCTCTTCAAAAAGGATGCTGTTGAAGACAAACGCTCCCCTAAAAGTCTTATCTCCGGCCTTGACTTCAACCCCACCGTCAACATTGTCAACTCCTTCAACGGCCTCATGCACTATGTCAACCCTCCCCACGCGGGCCATGACATCATAACAATGGTTATAGAAATCAATCCCACGAATCATTTTATAGGCATAAGGACCCAGGTTTTTCAGTGCGCCGTACCCAAGCCCATGAAACCATGCCTTGTCCCATTTTCTAAAAACAATGTTCTCAAAAAATCCTGTGCTTTTTTCCCAATAGCACCAGGTGCGGTCATTGGTACGGTGTTGCTCTTTTTCAATCAACAGGATTGTCTTGTTGGCCAGGGATGGAGCTTGTAGTACGTGGAGGATAAAACTCAACCCTGCGCAACCACCTCCTGTGACAATATAATCGTATCTATCCTTCAGGGGCATATTCAACTTTCTTGCCTTTCATCAGCTGTTTATCCCTTCTTACTTTCTCCCAGTATTTCTTGTGAACGTACAGCATACCGAAGCTCTCCCCCTGGTCTTTGTGCAGGTGTTTGTGGTGCATCTTGTGTGCCCAGCGGATGGCGCGGATATAGGTATTGTTGCTTCTTGAAAACCACTTGAATCGCTGGTGAATGATCACGTCATGTACAATAAAATAAGCAAATCCGTAAGCCATGATGCCAAAACCAATGGCATGCAGCCACCAAAAACCTGGGGTTTGCATGCCGTACATGATGCTCAACATGCTGGGGATAGCAAAAATCACAAAAAAGGCATCATTTTTCTCAAAAAAGCCTGGCTCCACCTGATGGTGGTCTTTGTGGAGGTACCAAAGAAAACCATGCATCACCCAGCGGTGGGTACACCAGGTAATGGCTTCCATGAGCAAAAAAACACCCAATACAATCAAAAAATACAGAACGGCTATCATGTGCGTAAAGTTAAGGCAATGTATGGTTACTAAACACGGTAATTGTCTTCAATGTTCGCCGCCAACTGAAAAGGCGCATGATAAAAAAAATGAATGATGATGACATTCGTCAGCCAATCCGGATGGCGGGAATGCTTTATTTGTATAAATATTCCATGCCATGGGCACCGCATTGTTTTACAAAGAATTGGGCAAATTATTGTATGCCATCGCCATTGCTGATGAAACGGTAACGGAACAGGAAAAGGCCGCAGTGAGCCAACTGATCAGGGAACGGCTGTTGCACAAGGAAATGGATGAAGACCGCTTTGGGTCAAATGAAGCATGGATTACGCAGTTCTCTTTTGATACGGCTGAAGAGAGCTATACCACTGCTGAAGAAGCGTTTCAGGAATTCCTGGACTTTGCAAAAGCCTACAAGAATGAACTGACCGATCAGGACCTGGATGTATGCATCAGCCTTTCAGAACACATGGCGGATGCCTATCACCAAGTCAACGAAAAAGAACATGCCATGCTAAAAGAGTTGCGTGAATTCCTGAAAACAATCAACGGACCAAAGCTTATTTTTTAACCCTCCACTTCAAATCATACCAGCATGAAAAAAATTCTCCTTGTTTTTGACGGAAGCCATTTTTCAGAAGGCGCTTTCCGCATGGCTACTTTTCTCAATGAATTTGAACCCGTCATGGCAACAGGCGTATTTCTGCAGCCCATTGACTACCGCGACATTATTGGGTACAGCGGCATGGGAACTGCAAACCCCATCACTGTTGCGCCTCATGGGTCAGACGAAGGCCTGATCAACCGGAACATGCGGTATTTTGAACAAAAATGTCAACATGCGGGGCTTGAATTCAGGAGCCATCGCGATACAGACCTTTTTGCCCTGCAGGAACTGCAAACTGAAACCCGTTTTGCGGACCTCATGATCCTCAGCAGTGAAATATTCTATGAAAATGTTGGCATAGAGCAGCCCAATGACTACCTCAGGAAAGTGCTTCGCCAAACAGAATGTCCAGTATTGCTGGTACCCGAAAAATATGCACTGCCCAGCAGGATCATGCTGGCATACGATGGCAAAGCGGATTCCGTCTTTGCGATCAAGCAGTTCACCTATCTTTTCCCCCAATTGTTTCACTGGGAGACCAAGCTGGTCTCTCTGGAAGAGGAAAATGAACCCCTCCCGCACCAGGAGCTGATTGAAGAATTGGCAGCCAAACATTTCTCCAACCTGACCCTCGAGGCCGTCACGGATGAAACTGCAGAAACGTTTGCCAGCTGGGCAGCGGAACAATCAGAATACATGCTGGTAACAGGTGCCTACGGAAGAAGTGAGTTGTCCAACCTGTTCAAAAAAAGCTTCCTTTCTGATGTGATCGGACAGCACAAGATGCCCGTGTTTGTTGCGCACAAGTAGTCGCCAAAACCGCTACCTTTGCCACTCTTAAATCAAGCATATGGCAAAAGGTCCTGTTTCAGCGTTCATTCAACACCACTATCGTCATTT
>JBIJAE010000106.1:0-5855 GCA_044345895.1 Chitinophagaceae bacterium | reverse complement strand
ATCATTACTGTTGTTTGGTACGGAATCTCTTCATCAAACAACTCAAAGATTTTTTCGCGGATTAATTCACCGGCAAAGAACCTTGTGGGCAAATCGGTCAGGTCTTCCTGGTCATAAAATGGCTCGCCTTCCGGCAACATGTCAATGATGGCATTTTGCAACTGGTCAACATGCAATTTTGAGGCGGCAGAGATGGTGACAATGCTTTTGCAATAAGGCTTGTCTTTGAAATAAGCCTCCGCCATTTCAATACGGTCTTTTTTTACCATATCGCATTTGTTCAGCACAAGGATGGCGTTGGTCTTTATTTTGAGGGATGAAAAAATATTGTCAAGCTCCAAGAGGTCATCTCGCAGATCAGCTACCAACAAACAAACATCTGCATCTTCCATGCTGGTTTTGACGGCATGCATCATTTTTTCATGCAGCTTGTATTTTGGTTCTATCACCCCGGGGGTATCAGAAAAAACAATCTGAAAATCAGGCCCGTTCAAAAAAGCCCGAATCCTGTGCCTTGTGGTTTGCACCTTAGAAGAGACAATGGCCAGTTTTTCTCCGATGAAAGCATTGAGCAAAGTGCTTTTCCCCGCATTCGGTTTTCCAATGATATTTACAAATCCTGATCTCATGTTTATCCTGCAAAGGTAACACAGTAAAAATTGTTTTGAACATAATAGATTTAGGTGTACATTTGCAGCCACATCGCGAAGTAGAGCAGCGGTAGCTCGTCGGGCTCATAACCCGAAGGTCGCTGGTTCGATCCCAGCCTTCGCAACAAAAAAGACAACCCCAGGGTTGTCTTTTCATATTTTAGGCCTTTACGCTTCAGTTTCCTTTTTTAATGCTGCTTGCACCGGTGGCCCGTGTATTGGTCGGCAAAGGATTGCCGTAATAGGTAATGGTGCTCGCTCCTGAGGCGTTTGCCTTCAGATCGCCGGAAACGCTTATTCTCAGGGTAGATGCACCCGTGGCATTCAGGTTCGCGTTTACTGTTTTCAAGGCTGCTGCAGACATTTTACTGGCACCTGAAAAATCTGCATCAATGCTTACCGCATTTCCCATTGCTTCCATGTCTGAGGCTCCGGTAAAATCCAATTTAAGTTCCTTGCAATCCAGCTTGCCGGTAAAATCACTTGCCCCGGAAAATGTTAGGGATAGTTGATTGGCTTTAAGGATATCAGCAACTAAAAAGTCTACAGCACCAGAGGCTTTTACGGATTTTATCGAGGGGGCGGACAGGTAGACACGAAAATCCGGGCTTTGCCCCAGCCAGCTGGCCCATCCCTTGTCCAGCTCAACAAACAATTCATTGTCTACTACCCGGGTGACAATATGGTTACGAATTGATGCTGACTTTGCGCTGACAGCTACATCAGTTTCATTGCCTTCAGAAAAATATACTTTGAAAGGCCCCCTGATTACAACAGCATTAAAACTCCCTGTTTCCCGCTTGGCGATATTGGGATCATTCATGATGAGCTTGTCTTGTGCCTTCACAAAAACATTCATCAGTAGCAACAGCAAGAACAGCATTGTTTTCTTCATGATTTTATTTTTTTTGATATTGAAAGGTATAACGAAGCACATCACCAAAAGTTACAACCAAATAAATTTATGTGAAATTGATGCAAGCAAAGCAATCATGCTATAATTTTGTACTGTTCCCGGGGTGCTCTGGTTGATTCCAGGGCTGAGATCAAACCCGTAGAACCTGATCAGGATAATGCCTGCGCAGGGAAGGAAGAATACCATCATTCAGTCCTTTCCTGTTTTTGTAAACCCGGCTGCTCATCCAGCCACAAAACAAAAACGGAATGAAAAAAATTTCCACCTTTTTCTTGTTGATCCTCCTTGGATCCACAGCCTTTTCACAGACAGAAGTAAGCGCCAAAGACAGTATCGACCAAAGCACAGGAGAAAAAATCAAAATTGGACTCATGTCCCCCATTGAAATCAGGGCAGTGCGGGCAAGCAAGAATTATCCCTTCACTCAATCCCTGATTCTCAAAAGGAATATTGAAAAAAACAACTTAGGGCAAGACATCCCTTTTCTGCTCAACCAGGTTCCTGGAACAGTTATCAATTCCGATGCAGGTAACGGTGTGGGTTACACCGGTTTGCGCATCAGGGGTACAGACGCCAGCCGCATCAACTTCACGTTAAACGGTATTGCATACAATGATGCAGAGTCGCAAGGTGTATTTTTGGTTAACCTTCCAGACTTCCTTTCGTCCACCAACAGCATCCAGGTACAGCGTGGTGTTGGTACCAGCTCCAATGGAAGTGGTGCATTTGGTGCTACTGTCAATCTGCTGACCAATGAGGTGCAGGACAAGGCCTATGCAACATTAAGCAATAGCATAGGATCATACAATACTTCAAAGAATACATTCAAAGCAGGAAGTGGTCTGATCAATGGACGCTATACTTTTGATGTTCGCTTGTCCTCCCTGAAAAGCGATGGATATGTAGACCGGGCCAGCAGCAACCTTCAGTCCTTTTATGTGTCTGCCGCCAGTATCAAGGCCAACAGCTCTTTGCGCCTGAATGTATTTTCAGGAAAAGAAAAAACATATCAAGCCTGGTACGGCATTTCGGAAGAACAGTTGACCACAGACAGAAAATTCAACAGCGCTGGAACAGACAGACCCGGAGAGCCATACGACAATGAAACAGACAATTATACCCAAACGCATTACCAGCTTTTTTACAACAACAAGCTCAACAGCAAATGGAGTTTCAATGGGGCTATGTTTGCCACTACAGGAAACGGTTATTATGAGCAGTACAAGGCCCAGCAAAGATATTCCAGTTATGGACTGAAAAATCCAATGGTCAATGGTGTTGCGATCACGAGGACTGATCTGATCAGACAGCTTTGGCTTGACAACCTTTACTATGGCACGAATTTTTCATTTCAAATGAAAGAAGAAAACAGGGAAATCATCCTTGGTGGTGGCAACAGCCAGTACAATGGAAACCATTTTGGAAAAATCATTTGGGCCCAGACGGGTATAACCAAAGACCATCGCTGGTATGACCTGGATGCTAAAAAATCTGAACAACATGTATTTGGAAAATGGATGGAAAAAATGGGAGCATTCCATTTGTTTGGAGACCTGCAACTGAGAAATGTCAATTATGAAATTGAAGGCTTCAGAAACAACCCTACCCTGTCCATCGACCAACACTGGTTGTTCGTCAATCCCAAGGCTGGCTTGCGTTATACATCTGGAGAGTACAGCAGCTTCATTTCTTATGCATTGGCCAACAAGGAACCCAACAGGGATGATTTTGAAGCAGGTACTACAGACATACCCAAACATGAAACACTGCATGACTTTGAAGCAGGATTTGAAAAGACGGGCAGCAAATTTAAGTTTGCCGCTACTGTTTACCACATGCGCTACAACAACCAGTTGGTATTGACAGGAAAAATCAATGATGTAGGGGCTTATACCAGAACAAATATTCCTTTGAGCTACCGTACGGGATTGGAAATTGAAGCTACTTTGTCCTTATCAGACCGGCTTCACATCAACAACAACATCGCATTGAGCAGTAACAAGGTAAAAAACCACAAGGAATACTATGACGATTATGATGCAGGCGATCAGAAATTTGATTTTTACGGCAGATCAAATATTGCATTTTCTCCAGCAGTAGTGGAGCATGCGACCATCTCTTACACGTTGCTCAAAGACCTTGAAACAAGGTTGATCTCAAAATATGTAAGCCGCCAATACCTCGACAACACAAGCAGAAAAGACAGAAGCCTTGATCCTTATTTCACACAGGATTTGATGATCAACTATACCATCCATCCCAAAAAAATGAAATCGATTGAACTCATCTTTCAGCTGAACAATATCTGGAACAAATGGTATGCGCCTAATGGATATACCTTTACCTACAAATCTGGTGGGGAGTTGGTCAGGAACAATTTCTACTACCCCATGGCAGAAAGGAACCTGATGGTCGGGCTTAACCTGAATTTCTAGAAGAGACCGTATTTATTTGCGAAACTGCAGGTTAATCAAATTGATCCTGCCAATCAACAAAGGGATTTGAGCGCTTCAACTATGTTGCACTCAAATCCCTTTTTATGCGCATTCATTCAGGCATGCTACAACTGTTGCTCCTTATGGTTTTAATCTTCTCCAATTGTGGGCCATCGCAGAAAATAACCTACTCCTGGAAGAACCCTGCCTTCACATCACAACAGGCTTTCAAAAAAATATTTGTTGCTGCACTGGTAAAAAATCCACATGTCAGAACGCACCTTGAAGAGGAGATGGGGATTGCCGCGGCTGCTCAGGGATTTTCGGTAGAAAGAAGCCTGGACTATTTCCCTCCCAGTTTCAAGGAACAGGAACCAGGTTCAAGAGAAACCATGATGGAAAAAATAAAATCGCTGAAATGTGACCTGATCTTCACCATTGTCCTGGTAGAGAAACAAAATGAAGCGCGGTATGTGCCTGGAAACATGGGGTTTTATGGGCCTTTCCCTGCTTATGGATTGCGGTTCAGAGGCTACTACTCTTACTGGTACCCCTTTATGTATGACCCAGGATACTATGTTACAGACAAAACATACCTGATGGAAGGCAATCTTTTTGAAGTGTCCACTGAATCGTTGATATGGTCTGTTCAGACAGAAACGCTAAATCCGCCATCAATTGAAAAATTCAGCAAAAACCTGATTGACCTGATGCTGAAAAAAGGAATTGAAGACCTTGGCGTTTCAAAATGATTTAACCGGGAAAATTATCCCTCCAGGAGAGCATTCCACCGGTTACATTGATCACGTTGGTGAACCCAAGGGACTCCAGCACCATGGCGGCTTGTCCGCTTCTGTTGCCGCTGCGGCAATACAAGAAAACTTCCTGCTCCTTCAGGTGGTCGATGGATTCAGTATCTCCAACCCTGATGTCCCCCAGGGGAAGCAGGATTCCTCCGATATTGAATTCGCTGTGCTCAGCAGGTTCACGAACATCAACCAGGTTCAATGTTTCGCCAGCCTTGATTTTTTCATTGAGTGCTTGTACATCGATTGTTTTCATACTGCAAAGATACAATTTGTAAACTTTATTTGATTGGAGCCAAGACGGAATCTGGCCTGCGCTCAGGTTTTACCAAACTCAATTTGATGTCCATCAGTTGACCAGAACGAATCTTGTTGACATTTTGCAATGCATCATATGGCATTGGGTTCTGCCAATACACAAAACCCAGGGTAGTGTCTGTAAAATTATCATCCATCAGTACCACACCGGCATTTAATCCGTTGACTTCCATGACCAGCTTTGCTTCAGGGTAAGTGAGTCCGAAAAGATCTGGCACAGGAATCTCTTCTCCTCCAAGACCTGCTCCAATCAGCAAATCAATGGCAGACCCCATCCTGATGGGAGAACCAGGCTTGATTGGATTTCCACCACTGAGTTGATCCTTTACCGCATTCTTTGCCATGTCTGGAATATAGGTTGTATCGCCCATTTTCAAACCAAGCGACTTCAACTCAAGAATGGCATTCCTGAAACTCATCCCTATGAGGTTAGGCATGGCAATGGTTGGAGGAACAGTACAGTTGATGGTAAGGTAGATGATGCGGTTCACTTTAACCGTTGCTTCTGGATCCGGAAACTGTTTGAGGATGACATTGGGTGCAAGGGTATCCACATAGATCGAATCTTGTATAACCACTTCAAATCCTTTGCTCTCCAGGTCAGCCACTACAGCACTGTATACTTTACCCTTCACTTCGGGTACGGTCAGGTACTCACCATGGTTGGTAATGAAATTGAGCAAGAGCAGAAAAGCCCCTACAATAAAAACAGACAGCACAAATCCTGCCA
>JBIJAE010000285.1:0-2670 GCA_044345895.1 Chitinophagaceae bacterium | reverse complement strand
TTCTGGGAGAAGCGGCAGCCTGGCCTTTCTTCATGCCATCCAAAAGATAGTTGGCCCTTGAGACCAGCTTGTACGCTTGGTTCCAGGCTGTTGTGGTCAGTGCATTGCCCACAAGGAATGGACCACCATCGCCCATAGCAACCTGGTCTTCTGCATTTCCCGTACGCTTGATGGCCAGGTCTGTAGAAGATTCAATCGCAAAATGAAGTGGTGTATTGTTGGCCAATGCCCAAAATGAAGCAGCATAAACACCATTCAAGCCAAGCTCCATTTCTTGCTCTGTAGCAAGGAATGTTTCTGATGAAATACTGTCCAGTGGCTGCCTGTCCAGGAACTTGTCGCAACCACCAAGGGCTACAAGCAAGATCAGGAAACTGTATATAAATATCTTTTTCATGTTAAATGTTTTACTTGGATTAGAAGTTGAGGTTCACACCTACTGTGAAGGTTTTCATCAAAGGATAAAACTGGCCTGACTGGTTGTTGATTTCAGGATCAAACCCATTCCAGGTATCTGAGAACGTCAACAGGTTTTGTCCGCTTGCATAAACCTTTGCTCCAGTAATCTTCAACCTTTTGATCACAGATGAAGGCAGTCTGTATCCAAGATTGATGTTCTTGATCCTGAAGTAGGCAGCACTCCTGATCCATTTGTCTGATGCCACAAAGTTTGTTCCACCTGAACCGGAAGGCAACAAACGGGGGAAGGTTGCATTGGTGTTGGAAGGCGTCCAGTAATCCTTGTGTATAGAAAGAAGTGAAGCAACAAAATCACTGCTGTTGAAAGGAATGGCACCTGTACCGCTGAGGTAATTGTCCCTTATTCCTACACCTTGGCCAAACAGGTTCAGGTCGAAGTTCGCATAGCTAAGGTTAAGGTTAACACTGTACTCATAGCGGGGAAAGCTGTTGCCAATAAAGGTCCTGTCAAAAGCATCAATTTTTCCGTCCGGCTTTCCATCAGCACCGCCGATATCGGCATATTTTACATCTCCAGGCTTAGGGCCATTGGCAGTGGTAGGGCTGAAAGGAACACCAAACTGAACCGGTGAACTTGTGATATCATTGGCGTCCTTGAAATAGCCAATCGCTTGATAACCAAAATAGGACCACAATGCCTGTCCAACTGCTGTTCGCGAAGAACCTCCATCCAGGAAAGGCACACCTGGCAATGCTGTCACTTCGTTCACAACATCACTCAGCATAAGGGTTGCATCAAGCCTGAACTTCTTGCTGATATTGGCTTTGTAATTCGCACTCACCTCCCAACCTGTATTGGTCATGTCGCCGGCATTTACAAAAGGAGGATTCAAGCCAATATAGGAAGGAATGGGCCTCGACAAAAGAATATTGCTGATGGCACGCTTGTAATAATCAAATGTCAGGGTAAGGTTTCGCTTCACTGTAAGGTCAATACCCACGTTCATCTGTGCTGAGTTCTCCCAGGTGATGCCCGGGTTGGGTGCATCCAGCAAAGCATATCCCAACGTGGTAACATTGTTCAAATAAGTGCTTGTTCCATTGTTGGGATTGGAATACGTTGAGGTTTGGTAATTCACAGCAAAAGGATAAATCTCTGGCAACGCCTGATTTCCCAGCAAACCATAGGAGGCCCTGATTTTTCCGAAATTGATCAAGCCTGACAGACCATCAAAGAATTTCTCTTTGGAGAATATCCATCCTGCTGAAGCAGATGGGAAAAAGCCCCATTGCTTGTTCAATGCCTGTGAAAACCTTGATGAACCATCGTATCGGCCATTGACTTCGAGAAGATATTTATCGTCATAACTATAGTTCATCCTTGCATAAAAACCAGCCAGTGCGGTTTGGTAGGCGGAACCAGCATTGTTCCTGTCTGCAGCACCAAGATTCAGATAGGGTTGATCAGGGTTATTGAAACCTGTTCTGGAAGCGGAGATGCCTTCATACAAGAATTCCTCTGTTTGACCACCAGCCAACAATTTGAATTGGTGGTTGCCAAAGTTTTGGGAAAAAGTTGCTTGAGCAAGCATGGTATTCCTTGTATTCGATGAATAAGACTCTCCAAGGCTTGTGGAACCAGGCCACTGGCTGATCTTGTCATATCCTGAAGTAACCAGGTTCGGCACATATATATCTGCATTCTTGGTAAAGGTCTTTCCATGGGGCGTCCAATGTTCGCGAGACCAATAGGCCTCCAACTCAAGGCTTTCAATGGGCTTGTAGTTGAGTGCAATTTTACTCAGGAATGAATTGTTTTCAGAAACAGATGTACCTGCAGCTTCAGCCTGGGCCAGTGGATTTCTGTTGTTGGTCTGCCCTGCAGTTCCATACATGCCCGGACCAAATTTTGCAGCACCGATTGCTGGCAATCCAATGGCCTGGCGGATGATGAATTCAGGACTGGATGTTGAAGGAGCAGTATTCTTGCTGAAGTTATAATTGAAAACCCCACTCAACGTCAGGTTCTTTCTGAGCTTGAAATCAGGATTGAAACGGATATCATAGCGCTTGAAACTGTTGTTGGGAATCAGCCCCTGTTGATCAAGATAGGTAACAGAAGTAAACACATTGGTGTTTTCTCCACCCGAATTGAGCGTTACGTTATGGTTCTGCATCAACGCGGAATTGGTGAACAAGAGGTCCACCCAGTCGTTGTCAATCACATCCAGGTTGTTCGCCTTAGTGGTC
>JBIJAE010000234.1:0-3226 GCA_044345895.1 Chitinophagaceae bacterium | reverse complement strand
AAAAGGAATGCGGCCGGGTTGCCCGTTCTGTTTTGCTCAGCCACATTGCTCAATTCCATGTGCTCAATGGCTGTTGTTCTTTCAGGCATTGCAGTGGCAATCTGTTTGGAAACAAAACTGTTGTAGCTCACTTTCACACCTTTGCCTTTTGCACGAATGGTTTTTACCAACACAACACCGTTGGCTGCGCGTGTTCCGTATATGGCGGTTGAAGCTGCATCCTTGAGGATGGTAATGCTTTCGATGGCATTGGGATCAATGGCATCCAGGCTTGAAACTACTCCATCAACCATTATCAGGGGACTCTGACCGGCATAAATAGAACTCAATCCACGAATCCGGATGGAGGCACCATCAGCTCCGGGGCGTCCTGATTGCTGGGTAACGGTAACACCCGGAGCGAGACCTTGCAAAAGGTTGCTTGCCGTAGCTACCTGACGTTTCAAAAGGTCTTCTTGCTTGAGAGACACAACTGATCCGGTAAGATTGGCTTTTTTCTGTGTACCATATCCCACCACAACTACTTCATTGAGACTGGAAGAAGTAGAAGTAAGGGTTATGTCCAGCTGAGTGCCATTGACAACCACTTCCTTGGGGGAGAAGCCAATGCCGGAAAGCACAAGGGTTTGTCCGGTGGATGCGTTGATGGCAAATTCGCCTGCGGAATTGGTTCTTGTACCGTTTTTGGTACCCTTGACAAGAACGGAAACACCTTCTGCAGGTGCTCCTCCCTCGCTGCTGGTCACCTTTCCGCTGATTCTAGCCTGTTGGGAAAAACCCAACAACCAGGAAGTACAGAGCATGGTTAGGATAAGCGTTAGCTTTTTCATGATTGTGTTTTGTTTAAAATGGTTCTGTTGATTCTATTTTATGTTTAGAAGGATAAAATTATTTTTCATTTGTGGTGGCAAGGAAATCGCCGAACGTTTTGGAAACCTGGTACAATGACCTTGGGATATGAAAGCAGCCTTTCCATTTTCCTCCTTTTGCGGTGCTGAGCACCTCTCCACGCCGGTTCAAATAACCGAACCACTCCCCATTTTCGGGATCACGGAATTTCTCCCAGGTATATGCATGCATGGTATCAAACCATTTCAAGCAGCTGGGGTCTTTTGTAAGGGCATACCCCTTGGCCAGTGCCACAAGAGATTCCACGTGAACCCACCAAAGTTTTTGGTCCCACTCCAATTGCTGCAATGGTTTGTTGTCCGTATCCATAAAATAAAACAAGCCGCCGAATTGTTTGTCCCAGGCATGTTCAATAGTCTTCAGCATGATGTTCTTTGCCTTTTCAATCAGTGCAACATCGTTCATGCGCTTACCCAAATCCATGATGAACCACATGGCTTCAATGGCGTGACCCGGATTCATCAATCTTCCGTCAAAAGTATCAGATGCGCTTCCGTCTGCATTCACATTTTCAACGATCAAACCCAGTGCTGGTCTATAAAAAACATCCATCACTTCATGAATAACCGTCGGTATAAATGAGTCAACCCTCTCCTTCCCCAGAATGTCTTCGAGCTCTAAACTCAGGTTGCACAAGATCATGGGAAGTGTAAAATTCTTCATTGGCCTGGAACCAGGGAATGACTTGTTGTAAGTTCCTTTCCAATTGTGCTGGCGTGCAATGATGTTCTCAAACGTATTGAGTGCAATAGACCTGTATTCTGGTGAAGGTTCAATTTTATTCAAGGCGGCAAATGCCATGGTAGCAAAGCAATCACTGAAAATATTGTAAGGCTGAACCAGCGGTTTGCCATCTGCAGTGAGGGAGAAATACCAGTTCCCCTGCGCATCCCGGCCGAATTTCTTCATGAATGCTGCACCATGCAGGGCCATTTCTTTCCAGGCTGGATTTTGCGCAATGAGCCTGTACATGGTCGAAAAACACCATACCTCTCTTCCCTGCAACCACATGAACTTGTCGGTATCGTATACCTTACCTTGCTGATCCAAACAAGTGAAATAGCCTCCATTCTTTTCATCCTTGCTATGGGCAAGCCAAAAAGGAAGCACATTGTTGACCAATTCATCATGATATAGCTCCGAATAGTTCAATATCCGG
Organism: Chitinophagaceae bacterium; assembly: GCA_044345895.1. GTDB lineage: Bacteria > Bacteroidota > Bacteroidia > Chitinophagales > Chitinophagaceae > Pollutibacter. Next base: position 1,158 of record JBIJAE010000234.1, on the reverse strand, counting down.
CTAGAAATATCATCCTTTATTTCTTGTACCATAGGCATCAAGTATGAGCACTTTAACAAAATAGTAAGACAATTTATAAAATATTTTTAAACTAACCCAACTTTGTTAATTTTTTTATTATCTACCTGATCAACGCAATAAACAAGGAATCAGACATAATCCGCTGCAATCAAGCCTGTTTACAGGAAATAAACCCTCAAAGCATTTTGCAGATTAAAACATATAAATCATAGATTTGATGCAAGGGAAACCATGAAAAGGAAAAAAACAAATCTTGACATATTCAATGATGAAGCAGTCTCAGGGGTTGTCTTTAAAAACAGGTCCCTGAAAAAGTCAATCATCAGCCAAATCAATCAATCTGGTAACAGCACAATCACTGATTTGAGCAAAGAATTGGGAACAAGCGTACCCAAAACCACTTCCCTTATCAATGAATTGATCGAGGATGGCTTGATCCAGGATGAAGGAAAACTTGATTCGACCGGGGGGCGCAGGGCCAGTATGTTTGGCCTGGTTCCGGATGCCTGCTATTTTCTGGGGGTGGATGTAAAGAAATTCCATATCAATTTTGGATTGATGGACTTCACCAAAAAAATGATTTACCAGAAAGAAAAAGTTCCATTCCGCCTCGAAAACACCCCTGAATCACTGGAAAACCTTATCCAACTCATCAAGTCCTTTCTGGGTGATGGGCCGAGCAGCAAAGCACAAATACTGGGCATAGGGATCAACCTCACTGGAAGAATCAACCATAAAACTGGGCACAGTTTCAGCTTTTTTCATTTCAAAGAAGAACCTTTGGCCGAGATCATTCAGCATGAAATTGGCATCCCAACATTTCTGGAAAACGATTCCAGGGCGATGGCCTATGGCGAATTTCAGTCCAACGAACTGAAGAAGGAAAACAATATCCTGTTCATCAACATGGATTATGGCATGGGCATGGGTATCCTGCTGGACGGGAAGGTCTACTACGGAAAATCTGGTTTCAGTGGTGAATTCGGCCACATTCCTCTTTTTGAGAATGAAATCATTTGTCATTGTGGCAAAAAAGGTTGTTTGGAGACAGAAGCCTCTGGCCATGCCCTTGTCAGAAAATTCAAGGACCAGATAAAAAAAGGATTCACTTCAACAGCATTGAAAAAAAACATGTCC
>JBIJAE010000194.1:0-3763 GCA_044345895.1 Chitinophagaceae bacterium | reverse complement strand
AATTTAATACATAGCTCTAATAAAGTATATATATAAATAAATGTAATATGATATTGAAATCATCTATAATTATTGAAAATCAATGTATTATGAATATCATCAATTTTTATTGTGGAAAACTAAAATGAAAATATAAATACATATTAATATTCGTAATATGTAAGTTGTTGAAAAAAATAGGCCGGTGTTAAACCAGCCTATTGAATAGCATTATCTCCGTTGATTGTTTACACAAGTAAACTACTGTCTTTTGATTCCAAATAGGAAACGCCCATAAGAAATTCATCTACTTTTCTGGCGCATTCACGGCCTTCACTGATGGCCCATACAACCAAAGATTGTCCTCTTCGCATATCTCCACAGGCAAAAATCTTTCCAATGTTCGTTTTGAACTCCTTCTCTGTAGCCCTTACATTACCCCTTTCGTCTAACTCAATATCCAGGGAGTCAAGCATGCCTGTTTTTTGGGGGGCCACAAATCCCATTGCCAGCAATACCAGTTCACAGGGGATGATTTTTTCCGAACCATTCCGTTCGATAAATTTACTGGGTCTTCCATCTTCCGACTTCCACTCTAATTCAACTGTTTTCAAGGCTTTCAGGTTGCCATTTTCATCTCCTATGAATTCTTTGGTAGCAACGGCCCACTGTCTTTCGCAACCTTCCTCGTGTGAGGTAGTGGTTTTCATCACCATGGGGTAGGTTGGCCATGGCATGACGGGTGTCCTGCTTTCTGGTGGCTTTGGCATCAACTCAAATTGGGTAATACTGGCGGCCCCTTGCCTGTTGGAGGTTCCAACACAATCACTGCCGGTATCTCCGCCACCAATGACCACAACATGCTTGCCTTTGGCAGACAGGAGATGATCCAATACATTGCTTTCAATATTTTTTTGTGCCAAAGGGTCGCTTCCTGCGACCAGTTTATTTTGTTGCTTGAGAAAATGCATGGCATAATGCACACCATTCAATTCCCTTCCTGGGATTGTTAGGTCTCGGGGGATGGTGGATCCTCCAGCCAGCACAATGGCATTGTATTCTCTGGTGAGATCATTGATGTTAACGTTAATGCCTACATTGGCGTTGCATTTGAAGACGATGCCTTCCTCTTCCATCAATGCTATTCTCCTGTCAATGACGTTTTTTTCCAGTTTAAAATCTGGAATACCATAGCGAAGCAGTCCTCCGGGCTTCTCGTCGCGCTCGAATACCGTTACCTGGTGACCGGCCTGGTTCAATTGTGCAGCCGCAGCAAGACCGGCAGGGCCGCTGCCAATCACCGCAATTTTTTTACCGGTACGCAGTACAGGTACCTTGGGCTTTACATATCCTTTGTCAAAAGCTATTTCGATGATATGTTTCTCAATCTCTTCAATGCTAACCGGTGGTTGGTTGATGCCGAGTACACAAGAACTTTCACAGGGTGCAGGGCAAATCCTTCCTGTAAATTCTGGGAAGTTATTGGTAGAGCTGAGTATTTCATAGGCCTCTTGCCAGCTCTCTCTGTACACTGCATCGTTGAACTCTGGTATGATGTTTCCCAAAGGGCATCCACTGTGGCAGAAGGGTACGCCGCAGTTCATGCATCGCGCAGCTTGCTTGTTGAGCTCTTTTGGTTCGAACGGTTGTACAAATTCATTGAAATGCTGTACCCTCTCTGTTGCAGGTGTTTTAGCTGGACTGACCCTCGTATATTCCAAAAATCCTGTAGGCTTTCCCATTGATAAGGTTATTTGATGATTGCAGTTTTTCCGGCGCTCTTCATTTCCATCACTTTCTTGTAATCGCGCGGATAGACTTTAATGAATTGGTTTCTTTGGTTGTCCAGATCGCTCAAAAGGAATTTTGCGACCGTACTTCCAGTGGTGGCAACATGATCGCTGAGCAATGATTTCAATGTTTCCATGTCATCATCACCAATCGGATCCAGGTCTACCATTTCCATGTTGCAGTTTTCACTGAATTGACCAAGGATATCATACACATATGCGATGCCGCCGCTCATGCCTGCAGCAAAATTTCTTCCGGTACTGCCCAGTACTACAACGGTACCTCCGGTCATGTACTCGCAACCATGGTCGCCAACACCTTCCACAACTGCCGTAGCACCTGAATTCCTTACTGCGAATCGTTCTCCTGCTTTGCCACGGATAAAGGCCTTGCCTGAGGTAGCGCCATAAAATGCCACGTTGCCAATCAGGATATTCTCTTCAGCCACAAATCCTGATTCTTTGTGGGGGTAAACAATCATCTTGGCTCCACTCAATCCCTTTCCAAAATAGTCATTGGCATCACCTTCCAATTCCAGGGTCACGCCACAGGTGTTGAAAGCCCCAAAACTTTGTCCGGCAGTTCCCTTGAACTTCAGGTGTACTGTATCTTCAGGCAAACCGGCTGCACCATATTTTTTGGTGATCTCGTTGCTGAGCATGGTTCCGGTTGTTCTGTCGGTATTTTTGATCGGAGAGGAAATATGCACTTTTTCCTGTTTGTCCAATGCAGGGGCAGCTTCTTCTATCAATTTCCAGTCAAGAACCCCGGCAATGCCATGGTCTTGTTCCTCTTGTTTGTACAAGCCTGTAAATGCATCTGCAGGCTCTTTGTAGAGGATGGGGGATAGGTCAAGTTTGCTGTATTTCCAATGGTTGATTCCTTCTCTCGCTTTCAATACATCTGATTGTCCAACCATTTCTTCAATCGTTCTATAGCCCAATTCAGCCATGATTTCCCTCAGTTCCCTGGTGAGGAACTGAATGAAATTGACAACATATTCTGCTGCACCGTTGAATCTTTTTCTGAGTTCAGGATCCTGTGTGGCAACACCAACCGGGCAGGTATTGAGGTGGCACTTGCGCATCATGATACAACCTTCCACAACCAGTGCGGCCGTTGCAACGCCCCATTCCTCCGCGCCCAAAAGCGTGGCAATGGCGATATCCCTTCCTGTTTTCAATTGTCCGTCAGCCTGTACAGTAACCCTGCTGCGCAACTTATTTTTTACCAGGGTCTGGTGGGCCTCAGCCAAGCCCAGTTCCCAGGGCAACCCTGCATGCTTGATAGAGCTTACTGGCGAAGCACCAGTTCCACCATCATTGCCAGAGATCAAAACAACATCGGCCTTGGCTTTGGCAACCCCTGCAGCAATTGTTCCAACCCCGGCTTTGGATACCAGCTTTACGCTGATCCTGGCCTTTCTGTTGGCATTTTTCAAATCAAAGATCAGCTGGGCCAAATCTTCAATCGAATAAATATCATGGTGTGGCGGTGGAGAAATCAATCCTACGCCGGGTGTTGAATACCTTACCCTTCCAATCCAGTCATCTACCTTATGACCGGGCAACTGTCCACCTTCTCCAGGCTTGGCTCCTTGCGCCATCTTGATTTGTAATTCATCCGCTTCTGTCAGGTATTGGCTTGTGACTCCAAACCTTGCGGAGGCTACCTGTTTGATGGAAGAGCGCATGGAATCTCCGTTGGCCATTGGCTGATAGCGGATCTCGTCTTCACCACCTTCACCGGTATTGCTTTTACCACCCAGCCTGTTCATGGCGATGGCCAATGTGGTATGGGCTTCCCATGAGATGGAACCAAAAGACATGGCTCCAGTGGCGAATCTTTTGTAAAGGTTCTCAGCAGGCTCAACTTCGTCAATGGAAATGGAAGGCCTTTGAGGATTGAACTCAAAAAGACTTCTGAGTGTACAAGCTTTTTCGCTTTGGTCGTTGACAAGCTTTGAATATTTTTTGAAAACGGAGTAGTCTCC
>JBIJAE010000105.1:0-6053 GCA_044345895.1 Chitinophagaceae bacterium | reverse complement strand
ATCCCATGTTATGGCGAAGGCCAAGGGTATGTCCTACTTCGTGTGATGATACGAAACGGATCAGGTTGCCCATCAGGTCATCATCAAACGTCATTTTGCGTGCATCAGGATCAACTGCTGCAGCTTGTACAAAATACCAGTCATGCACCAGGCTCATTACATTGTGGTACCAACCGATATGGCTTTCGATGATCTCACCGCTGCGAGGATCATGCACGTTGGGTCCGTAAGCGTTGGCAATGTCTGAAGCGAAATAACGGATTACAGAGAAACGGGCATCTTCAAGGCTCATGGTGCTGTCATTCTCAGGCCATTCTTTGCCCATGATGGCATTTTTGAAACCGGCTTTTTCAAATGCAGTTTGCCAGTCATTGATGCCTTTGATCAGGTAAGGCCTCCATTTTTTGGGGGTAGCCGGGTCAATGTAGTATACAATTGGTTTCTGAGGCTCAACCAATTCGCCTTTTTTCCATTTTTCTACGTCTTCCTTTTTGGGTTGGAGGTTCCAACGAACAATGAAATTCTCATTCTCAACCTTTTGCTGATTGTCGCTGTAGACGGTATAATCATCTGCGAAATAACCAACACGTTGATCACTCATCCTTTTCTTCATCGGTGTTTCTGGAAGCAAAATGAAAGAGGTATTGGTTTCCAGTGTCACCGCACCAGCTGCACTTGCCGCTGGAAGGCTTGGTGAAGGGAAAGGAGAAGGGGCCGCTCCAAATCCGCCACCGCTGGAGGCGCCAAATGTTTTTACTGTGCGCACCTCAGTATTGATGGGGAAAGTCTTGATTGTTTCAATGTAGGAACGATCTGCCATCAGCATGGTCAGGTTGAACCTTCTTTTGGACATTGCATTCAATGACACAGCCTGGTTGTCTCCTTTGAAAAAGTCTGTTACATCAATAACTGCTCCGCTGGAATCCTTTCCAAGTGATTTGACATCAAACGCAGCAGCAATGGGGTCAAGGTTGGAATTTCTTACCGCCTTGTAAATTGGCTGGGAAGAATCGGCTACGCTGATAACGGTAACCACCCTCATGAAAACATTGTTGTTGGGTCCTTTCTCAAATTTGATGACTTGCTGGTTGGCCATTTCGCCGCCATAAAGGCCACCGCCACCGGCTACCTTCGAAAAACGGGTGATGGCCATGATCTCCCTTCCGAAAAGGGATTCATTGATTTCAAAATAGAACTTATCGTCCACTTTGTGGACGGTAAAAAGACCTTTGGAAGATTTTGCCTTGGCGGTAATTACCTCTTTGTAAGGCTTTGGTCCTGTTTTTGGGGCTCCCATAGGAGGCATAGAAGGCATGCCAGCTGCAGGAGGTGTTGGTGCAGAGGCTGGAGTGGGAGGGGGCTGGTCTCTCCGGTTTTGTGCAACCGAGAAGAATTGCTGTGTCAGGAAAATACCGGCTATTGCGGCTGTCCTGAGAAATTGGGTTGATCTCATTTTTCTCTTTTTTGTGGAACGTAAATATATCGTATATGTCTAATAAAACACCAGAAAGTGAACAATGGTTCTGACGGCAGAAAAGCGGAAAATTTGCGCCAATTTTAAAATATTTTAATTTTTTTTCGCCTAGTGATTTTTTTTAATCAATTTCATTAACTTGCTCAGCGTCAACTGAAGTTTTCTACCAAAAGACCAGCTCTTGAAGTGATCGTTCAGCGGATGTAAACTATTTTTTTAACAAACAGAAATTTTAAATTCTAAAAACGAAAGTCATGGCTGAAACTAAACCAAATGCAGCTGCTAAAGCATCAACATCCAAAGGTGGTGGAAACGCAATTTCTTATCTGGCTCCGATTCTTTGCATCATTGCCGGATATGCAGTATGGAGATTTATTTTGGGTAACCCGGACGGATTCTCCAAGCCGGATGATTTGGGCGGTTTCTGGCCTTCACACAAAGGACCCATTGGCGCCTGGAACAAAATGTACGAAGGTGGTATCATCGTTCCTTTGTTGATCGGATGTTTTTTCATGGTTGTGGTATTCTCAATCGAGCGCTTCCTGACCATCAGCAAAGCAACAGGAACTGCTTCAAATGCAGAGTTTGTTCGCAAGGTTCAATTTGAACTGGCCAACAAGAATGTAGACGCTGCCATCGCTCATTGCGACAAACAAAAAGGAAGCGTAGGAAATGTAATGAAAGCTGGTTTGAAGAAGTACAAGGAAATGATTTCTTCCAATGAATTCTCCACAGACCAGAAAGTGGCTGCCATTCAAAAAGAAGTGGAAGAAGCTACTGCGCTTGAACTTCCAATGTTGCAGAAGAATCTTGTATTCCTTTCTACACTTACTTCACTCGGTACACTTGTGGCCCTTCTCGGTACAGTATTGGGTATGATCAAATCATTCTCTTCTCTCGGTGAAGAAGGTGGATCAGGTGCTGCTGCTGAACTTGCGGTAGGTATCTCTGAGGCCCTTTACAATACTGCACTCGGTATCGGTACTTCATCTGTAGCCCTTATGATGTACAACGTGTTCACTACAAAGATTGATGCTATTACTTACGGTATTGACGAGTCAGGTTTCACCTTGACCCAGAGCTTTGTTTCACAATACAAGTAATCGTCCTTTTCCTTATGGAAATTGAGGACAATCGCATCTTAATCTTAAAATAGCAAACATGCCAAGTGTCAAAATAAAAAAACATGCACCGGACAATGACATGACGCCCTTCGTGGACGTTGCGTTCCTGATCCTGTCGTTTTTCATGTTGGCAACAAAATTCAAGCCGGAAGAGCCGATTGAGGTTACAACCCCCAATTCCGTTTCTTCAGCAGCCTTGCCCGAAAAAGACGCCTTTATGGTTTCTATCGACAAGGGCGGCAGGGTTTTTGTTTCTGTAGACAATCCGCAGTTCCGCCAGGTTCTCATTGACAACCTCAATAAGACAAGGAACCTCGGTTTGACGCCAGCTGAAATGAAGAACTTCATCAATGCGCCAAGCGTAGGTGTTCCATTCGGTCAATTGAAAAGCTTGCTTTCATTGGATCCAGAGTTGGAAAGCACCAAAAATGTGGTGAAACAGCAGCCTGGTATTCCATGTGCTGATTCAACCGGAGGAGAGCTCTATTTCTGGGTACGCGATGCCCTGGTAGCCTATTCCGGAAGAAAGTTGAACCTTTTGATCAAATCTGACAATGATACCAAGTATCCTGTTTTCAAGAATGTATTGAATGCTTTCAAGAAGAACGACCAGAACAAGTTCCTTCTTGTAACTGCACCTGAGGATGCTCCTCCCGGTACATCTTTGTATGAAACGCGTCAGAATCAAATCAACAAGAAGTAATTTAATTGATCAACCGAAAATTAACCGAATATGGCAAGTATAGACGGAGGCGGAGATAGCGGCGGTCATAAAAAAGGACCGGGCGTTAAGAAAGCCAAAAAAATGTCTACCCGGGTAGACATGACACCAATGGTGGATCTGGGATTCCTGTTGATTACTTTCTTCATCTTCACTACTACCATGGCACAGCCAACGGCTATGAACCTGTTCATGCCCAAGGATGTAGACAAACCTGAAGATCAGAACAAAGTAAAAGAATCAGGCGCCTTTACCATCTTGTTAGGAAAGCAGGATATCGTATACTATTATGAGGGATTGGATCCGGCTTCAGAAGGGAACTTCAGGACCGCCACTTTCAAGACCATCAGGGATGAGATTATCCGCAAGAAGCAAAACACCAAGCCAGATGATCTCGTAATCATCATCAAGCCCTCAGAAGATGCCACCTACAAAAATACGGTGGATATCCTGGATGAGATGACGATCAGTGAGATCAAGCGTTACGCAATGGTTGATATTTCTCCGGTTGAATACCAATTGGTGAAGATCACTGAAGGCGCTGCTGGAATCAAGTGATTTTTTTGTGAAATTTGAACGAATCTGAATCTCTAATTAAAAGCATTACCATGGATGCAAACAAAATATTAGGCGCCGAATTGATCGACCTCATTTTCGAGGGAAGAAACAAGAATTATGGTGCTTATGAACTGCGCACGCAGTACAACAAGCGACTCAGGAACTCCTTGCTCCTGACTGCTTCAGTAGGTCTGCTGCTTGTGTTGGTATCCTTCCTCTCTTCTTTGGACCTGGGCGAGAAAAAAGGCCAGATTCAAATCAAGGAAGTTGAGTTGGAGGAAATCAAACAACCAGAGAATGAGCCACCACCACCACCACCACCACCGAAGCCACCAGATCCGCCAAAAGTAGAGATGGCCAAATTCACACCTCCAAAAGTTGTGAAGGACGAAGAGGTGAAGGAAGAAGAGAAGCCACCAGAAATTGAAAAACTGGAGGAAACCAAAATTGGAACCGTTAACCAGGAGGGTACCAAAGATGAAGGTATCATTGCTCCGCCCACAGAAGATAGGGGTGGTGTAGTAGAAGCCCCCAAGGAAGACGAAGACAAGGTTTTCCAAAAGGTTGAAATTGATGCAGAATTTCCTGGTGGTGTTGCAGGTTGGACACGTTATGTGACAAGGGAAATTGAAAGGAACATCGATGAATTGCAGGATGATGGTCGCTCTGGCACCGTTGTTATCCTCTTCATCGTGGACAAAGAAGGTGGGGTAAGTGACGTAAGAGCATTGCCATGCAGCGAAGCTGGTGTTGCAAGATGTCTTCCTCCAAACTCTAAACTTGCTGAGATTGCTGTAAATGCCATCCGCAAGGGTCCAAAATGGAAAGCTGCCATTCAGAATGGTCGTCAGGTTAAGGCATACCGCCGTCAGCCTGTTACCTTCCAACTTGCTGAAGAGTAGTCGATTTCTAAAAGAATCATACCAGTCGCCCCGCATTTGTGGGGCGACTTTTTTTATGCCCGGTTCATTGCTTCCATTGACTCATGTCCCGCGATAAGAACGTAGTTTTGCAACATCATGCAGCAGAAAACCAATTGGAATGAAGTGATTGTAGCATTGGCCACCCCACCGGGTATCGGGGCTATAGGGGTCATCAGGTTGAGTGGCCAGGGTGCTATTGAATTGGTCAATACCCTGTTTCCTTCCAAGGATCTGTTGAAGCAGCAGGGCAATACCTTGCATGTTGGCTTGATAAAGGATAACGAGAAGCCCTTGGATGAAGTTGTTTTATCCCTTTTTCGGGCCCCAAAATCCTATACAGGAGAAGACATCATCGAAATTTCCTGTCATGGTTCTCCCTACATACAACAGCAGGTTTTGGAAGCCTGTATACGCAATGGGGCAAGGTTGGCAACACCCGGAGAATTTACTTTGCGTGCCTTCCTTCATGGTAAAATGGACCTTGTGCAGGCTGAAGCGGTGGCCGACCTGATTGCATCTGGAACCAAGGCTTCACAAGAAACGGCATTGAACCAGATCAGGGGGGGATTTTCTACTGTTCTTTCCTTTTTGAGGGAAGAGTTGATCAAGTTTTCTGCCCTCATTGAACTGGAACTGGATTTTTCGCAGGAAGATGTTGAGTTTGCAGACCGTGCAGGCCTTCGTTCATTGCTTGATCAGATTGAAACCGGGGTTAATGATTTACTAGCATCCTTCAAATTGGGGAATGTAATCAAGAATGGTGTCAACGTGGCTATCATCGGAAAACCCAATGCTGGCAAGTCTACATTGCTGAACGCACTGCTCAAGGAAAACCGTGCCATTGTGAGCGCAATTGCCGGTACCACCCGGGATACCATTGAGGAAGTATTGAACATTGATGGGATTCTTTTTCGCTTGATTGATACTGCAGGCATCAGGGAAGGTGCTGATGAAATAGAAGCGATTGGGGTGGAAAAGAGCAGGGAGAAAATGAAATCTGCAGATGTTGTACTCTATCTTTTTGATGCAAGTGCTGATTCCAAGGCAGCGGTTGAGGCCATGCAAGAAGAGCTTCAGCTGGTGGCCCGTTCCCGGATCATGATTGGAAACAAAGTGGATGACGTTGATGCCGTTCCGCAGCGCGCTGCAGCTTACGGATTGAAAGATGCGGTGTATATTTCTGCCAAGCAGGACCTTCATCTGGAGATGTTGAAATCAGTACTGACTGAAAAAGTTATCAGTGGTAGTGTGAA
>JBIJAE010000104.1:0-6088 GCA_044345895.1 Chitinophagaceae bacterium | reverse complement strand
ATCCCAATCCTGTTTTGTGGTTGACCCAATAGAGCATGCCAGCTTTTGCTTGCATGCCCAAGCTGGGGGAATAGCCGGTCCACTTAAATCCTGTCATCTCCATCGATAGCCCAATGCCCAGTTGTTCATGGACTTTCATTCCCATGGATGCGCTACCTGAAAAGCCTCTGAAAATGCCACCACCACTGTACCTGCCAGAGAACCCCATGGCACCATTTTTTTGAGGGAAAATACAGGCAATGCCCGCATGGTTCATTTCCCTGATCATGAACCTGTTGCCTGCATGAAATCCAACCTGAGGAATGGTTTGAAATGCACCCGCAGCTACCATTTCTACCGAAGACTCAGCCTGTTGTCCTGATTTTTTATACGCCAACAATCCAAATGGCAAAAAAGCATTGGTTCCGGATATCAATTGAGCACTGGCCATCATTGGCATCATCATCCACATCGTCATCCACTTCATGCTGTAAAGATGCGTTTACACAGGTGATGGGAAAGGGGAAAAACATCATATTTGGGTGTCATTTTCCCCGACTGTACCTTTGCTCTATGAAATTGCTCGATGGTAAGCTTGTTTCGCAGGCGGTAAAAGACAGGTTAAAGACCCAAACGGAGGAAAGGATTCAACAAGGGAAGAAGGTACCTCATTTGGCGGCCATCCTGATTGGCAACAATGGAGCCAGCGAAACCTATGTTGCCTCCAAAGTAAAATCATGCTCAGAAATCGGATACAAATCCACCCTGATCAGGCTTGATGCAGGCGTAACTGAGCAGGAACTGCTTTTCAAGCTCAATGAACTCAATGATGATTTTGATGTTGATGGCATCCTTGTTCAGCTGCCGCTTCCCAAAGGCATTTCCGAGCAGAAAATCATTGAAACAATTCTTCCTTCCAAAGATGTTGATGGATTTCATCCGGAAAGCGTTGGCAGAATGGTGCAGGGATTGCCTGCCTTTTATCCTGCAACGCCCTATGGCATTTTGTTGTTGCTGGAACATTATGGCATTGAAACAAAAGGAAAGCATGCTGTGGTGATTGGCAGGAGTAATATTGTAGGCCGTCCCATCAGCATCATGCTGAACAAGAATGAATATCCGGGCAATTGCACTGTCACAGTTTGTCATTCCCATACACCCAACCTCAAGGAAATTTGTCTGCAGGGAGATATCATCATTGCAGCCCTCGGGCGTCCAGAATTCCTGAAAGCAGACATGGTGAAAGCTGGTGCAGTGGTGGTGGATGTAGGCATCACAAGGGTTGCAGACGATTCCAAAAAGTCTGGTTTTGCCATCAAGGGTGATGTTGATTTTGAAAACGTTGCGCCGCTCTGCAGCTATATCACGCCAGTGCCAGGCGGTGTTGGACCCATGACCATTGCAGCATTGATGATGAACACATTCAAGGCTTGCGCCGCAAAAGACTGATCAATGGAATCCAATCCAATTGCAGTACTTCCGTTGATGGAACATTTTTATACCCTTCAGGGAGAAGGCCGTTTTACTGGCCATGCTTCTTATTTTATCAGACTGGGTGGATGTGATGTGGGATGTGTATGGTGTGATGTGAAAGAGAGTTGGGATGCTTCAAAGCATCCGCTCGTGCCCATCGCTGAAATCGTTGCCACTGTTGTTGCATCTGGAACAAAGATTGCTGTCATCACCGGGGGAGAGCCCATGATGCACAACCTGGATTTGCTTACTGCCATGCTAAAGGCCAAAGGGATACGAACGCACGTCGAGACCTCCGGGGCCCACCCGCTTTCAGGCAGCTGGGATTGGATCTGTCTTTCTCCCAAAAAATTCAAGGCACCACTGGAAGAAATGATTGCAGCAGCCCATGAGTTGAAAACCGTCATTTACAACAAGACGGATTTTGCCTGGGCTGAACAACATGCGGCAAAGGTTTCCAAAGATTGTTTGCTTTACCTGCAACCCGAGTGGAGCAAGGCTGCTGAAATGAACCCATTGATCATTGACTATGTGAAGGCAAATCCTCAGTGGATATTGTCCCTTCAAACACATAAATTCCTGAACATTCCCTGATCTTCTTTTGCTGGATTGAATCATCTGATCCGTGATCGTTTTCTGTGAGATCAATATTAACAAATCATAGCACCCTCCATTTTGTTAAATCAAGTAATTTCATGGATGCGCATTTTCATGTTCGTTTTGTTGTCAAGTTTTTTTCAGCTTGGGTTTGCCCAACAATATGATCCATTAAAAATTTCGAAAAAGAACAAGGCCTTGTACGCCAAGGCATTGGAATATGCCGATCAGGACCTTTACCAGGATGCATTGGGGCTGATCAACCTGGCGTTGGAGAATGATCCTGGCTATCTTGATGCACAGCTTTCCAAGGCCGGAATCCTGGGAGAATTGAAGCGCTATCCCGAGGCTGTAACTGCATACAGCAAAGCATTTCCGATGGATTCTGCTTACACGCGGGAATACCTTCTTCCTTACAGCATCAACCTGGCAGGGATGGGAAAGTTTCAGGAAGCCTTGCATGCAGCAGATCTTTTTTTGGCCATCCCAAAACTCAATGAGAGCTCCATCAAGGCAGGTACATTCAGGAAAAAAAATTATGCATTTGCCGTTGAACAGTCCCGGCAACACCCTCAGCTTTCCAGTTCCGGATTTCGGAATGCCGGTGATGCCATCAACTCAGTTTTCCCTGAATATTTTCCTTCACTGACCATCGATGAAAAGACCTTGGTTTTTACACGCCGTGTCAATGGAAGCAATGAAGACTTTTATGAGGCCAATGCAGCAGACAACAAATGGGCCAAGGCAACGCCGCTTCAGGGTACTGTCAATACACCCTTCAATGAAGGAGCACAGCATATTTCCCAAGATGGAAAGTGGCTGGTTTATGCGGGATGTAATTTTCCTGATGGTTATGGCAGTTGCGATATCTATATCTCTTTTCTGACAGCATCGGGTTGGAGCAAGAGAGAAAACCTTGGAGAAGCCATCAATTCAGAGGCATGGGAATCAACGCCCTGTCTCTCTCCTGATAAGCAGGAAATTTATTTCTCTTCCAACAGGCCTGGAGGATATGGTGGGTCGGACATCTATGTTTCCAGGCTTCGTCCGAATGGACGATGGTCTTCGCCACAAAACCTTGGGCCACTTGTCAACACTGTGGGAGATGAAAGTGCACCATTTATGCATGCAGACAATGAGACCCTTTATTTCACCTCATCAGGCTTACAAGGATATGGGGGCAAGGATATCTTTTTTTCGAAGAAAAAATTGAGTGGCTTTGATACGGCGGTAAACCTTGGTTATCCCATCAACACTATTGATAACGAAGGGGGATTGATTGTTGCTGCCAATGGTGTCAATGCTTTTTATTCAAGTGACAGGGCCGATAGCCGGGGTGGTCAGGACATCTACACCTTTGAATTAAGGGAAGACCTACGCCCGCTCAATACCACCTGGGTGCAGGGAAAAGTCTATGACAGTGCTACCGGAAAGGGCTTGAGTGCCATTGTGGAGTTGATTGATTTAGGCAGTAAGCGTGTTGTCACAGAGCTGCAAACGGACGCTGATGGCAACTATCTTTCAACACTTCCTTTGGGCCGCGATTATGCGTTCAGTGTAAACAAAAAAGGCTACCTGTTTTACTCCAGCAGGTTCATGCTCAAGGAGGTGGTTTCTGGTGATCATTTTGAAGTGAATATTCCATTGCAACCTTTTGCAAAAGGCGCCAATATTGTGTTGCGCAACATCCTGTTTGAAACTGGCAAATTTGTATTGCTCCCCGAATCCATTGCAGAGCTTGAAAAAATTGTGTCCATACTCCGGGAGAATCCAGCACTCAAGGTGCAGATCAGTGGTCATACCGATAATGTTGGAAAAGAGGCGGAAAACCTTGTTTTGTCTTCATCAAGGGCCAAGGCAGTCGTGGAGTATATCATCGCAAAGGGAATTCCTGCTGCAAGATTGACCCATAAAGGATTTGGCGCTGCCCAGCCGGTAGCAGACAACGCAACAGAACAGGGCAGGTCCTTGAACCGAAGAACAGAAATGACAGTGATTTCAAACAATTGATGTTTTCACTTTTTTGGAAAGTTTTAATACGTTTTGATTTGGTGTAAATCTCCTTTCTGCAGGCAGGTGATAAAATAGTTTTGCCTGCTATGAATGATGAAGAACTCTTGCAGCACATCGGTTTGACACTGATTCCTCAGGTGGGAGACATCCAGATTGGCATTCTCCTGAAACATTTTGGTTCACCAGCATCAGTGTTCAACGCAAGCACAAAAGCATTAGAAGAAGTCCCAGGCATTGGCACTGTTCGAGCTGCAGCCATCAAAAATTGCCATGTTCAACAACGTGTTGAAACAGAATGGCAGTTTATAAAAAAAAACCAAATCAGGGTTTTGGTAAAAGGAAACCAAGGCTATCCGCCCAAACTGGAGCATTGCATTGATGCTCCGCATGTATTGTTTTGTAAAGGCTCATCAGACCTGTTGAACAAACGCGTGGTCAGTGTTGTCGGTACCAGGTCTCCCAGCCAATACGGAAAAGATCGGGTGGTGGAGTTGATGGCCGTTCTTGGGCAGTACGATGTAATGGTGGTGAGTGGGCTGGCATATGGTATTGATACAATGGCACACAAGGAAGCATTGAAAAACAAGCTAACAACCATTGGTGTTTTGGGTCATGGCCTTGATCAATTGTATCCACATGCCAACAGGCAGCTTGCTGCTGAAATGTTGCAGCAGGGTGGGCTGCTCTCTGAATTCATGCAGGGCGTCAAACCTGAGAAACAAAATTTTCCCAAAAGAAACAGGATTGTATCAGGAATGGCAGATGCGGTTGTGGTGGTGGAAAGTGGATCAAAGGGAGGTAGTCTTATTACCGCAGACATTGCCAACAGTTACAACAAAGATGTGCTGGCTTATCCAGGAAGGGCAACCGATCCCAGCAGCAAAGGTTGCAACCAATTGATCCGCAACCACAAGGCCAACCTGATCACTTGTGGTCAAGACCTGGTTGAATTCATGAACTGGGTGGAAGACCTGCCCAAATCATCCAATGCGAAGGCTCCATTCAATGTTTGCCTTTCAACAGAAGACAATGCGATTTTGTCCATCATCAACAACCACAACCCCTGTCCGGTAGACCTGCTGACCAACTTGTCAGGGCTCAATCCAGGCCTGGTTGCTGCGCATCTCTTGCCTTTGGAAATGGCAGGACTGATCACAAGTTTACCGGGTAAATTGTATGGAATTTGCCACCCCTAGGGATTTTTTAAATTTTTCTTATCTTCGCATATGGCAACAAGAACTCAACAATCCCCCAAATTTTTTGGAGAAGGCCTGACCTTCGATGATGTATTGCTCGTTCCGGCATATTCTGACGTATTGCCCAGGGAGGTCAACATCGCTACGCATCTTACAAAAGACATTGTTTTGAACATACCATTGCTGTCTGCAGCAATGGATACCGTAACTGAAGCAACCCTTGCCATTGCATTGGCAAGGGAAGGCGGAATAGGCATCCTGCACAAGAACATGGGCATTGAACAACAGGCCGAACAGGTTCGCCGGGTAAAAAGAAGTGAGAGCGGCATGATCATTGATCCTGTTGTATTGCAGGAGGACGCAACCATTGCAGATGCCCTCAGGTTGATGAAAGAGAACAAGATTGGTGGTATTCCCATTGTGAGTGCAACCAACAAACTCGTGGGTATTCTTACCAACCGCGACCTTCGCTTTGAAACCAATAAAAAGAAGAAAGTAAGTGAGGTGATGACCAGTGAGAACCTGGTTACAGCACCCGAGGGAACCGACCTCAGGAAGGCTGAGAAAATACTCCAGAACTATAAGATCGAAAAATTGCCGGTGGTGGCCAGGAATGGCCAACTCAAAGGCCTGATCACCTACCGTGATATTCTGCAACTGCAGAGCTTCCCGAATGCGGTGAAGGACGAATTCGGTAGGTTGAGGGTTGGTGCAGCTTTGGGTATCACAAAAGACATGCTCGACAGGACAGCGGCCTTGCAGCAGATTGGTGTTGACGTGGTCTGTCTTGACAGTGCCCATGGCCATACCAAAGGGGTGGTGGATTCACT
>JBIJAE010000103.1:0-6091 GCA_044345895.1 Chitinophagaceae bacterium | reverse complement strand
AGATTACCTGCAAAAAACAGCTTACTCCTCTTCGCCGCTGGAGATGGCCAAGCTATACGAGGCCAATGGTATAACCCGGCTTCACCTGGTTGATCTGGATGGCGCAAAGGCTGGCAAAGTGACCAACTGGAAAGTGGCAGAAACAATTGCTGCCCATACCAACCTGGTCATGGATTTTGGCGGCGGGGTGAAAACAAGGGAAGAAGTGGAAAGGATTATCGACATGGGAATCGCCTATGTTACCGTAGGCAGCATCGCTGTAAAAAATCCTGAAACCTTCAAGGAATGGATAGCTGTTTTTGGCCCTGACCGGTTCATGTTGGGTGCTGATGTGAAAGATGAAATGATCATGGTCAGTGGGTGGTTTGAAGCTTCCGGAATTCAACTGCTTCCCTTTATTGAATCCTATATGGCACTGGGAATCAGGAATGTTTTTTGTACAGACATCAGCAAAGACGGACGTTTGGAAGGTCCTTCAACTGCATTGTACACCAAGGTTAAAAAACATTTTCCTGAACTTTTTCTGATTGCCAGCGGTGGGGTTGCCGTTATGGATGACCTGCATGATCTGGTGACAGCAGGCTGTGATGGGGCCATCATCGGAAAGGCTATTTATGAAAACAGGATTTCTATTGAATCACTCAAAGCATTCAACGAAAAAAACGCAAACAAATGCTGACCAAGCGCATCATACCCTGCTTAGACATCAAAGATGGCCGGACTGTCAAAGGAACCAATTTCATTGATTTGCGTGATGCAGGCGACCCCGTTGAATTGGCAGCGCTCTATGCTCAGCAAGGCGCAGACGAATTGGTGTTCCTGGACATTACTGCAACCAATGAGAAAAGAAAAACACTCGCTGCATTGGTAGACCGAATCGCCCACAGGATCAACATTCCTTTTACGGTTGGTGGCGGAATATCTTCCGTAGAAGACGTACGTATTTTGCTGGACAGTGGGGCAGACAAGATTTCTGTCAATACTTCTGCCTATAAAGATCCTGAGCTGATCAACCGGCTTGCTGCATCATTTGGAAGTCAGTGTGTGGTGCTGGCCATTGATGCCAAGAAAAGGGAAGATGGAGAATGGTATGTTCATCTCAATGGAGGACGGCTTCCTACCGATACCAGATGCCTGGATTGGGCCATCGAAGGTGTGCAGCGTGGGGCTGGAGAAATCCTGCTGACCTCTATGGACCATGATGGTACAAAGGCAGGCTTTGCCCAAGAAATTACTGGTGCTGTTTCCAGGGCGGTGAATGTGCCTGTTATTGCCTCTGGTGGTGGTGGCCTGCCCGAACATTTTGCTGAAATCCTGGATGGTCATGCGGATGCAGCATTGGCTGCCAGCATTTTTCATTTTCGTGAAGTATCCATCCCTGAACTCAAAACATACCTCAGGCAAAAGGGCATTCCGGTAAGATAAGCGGGATATTGACTAATTTTACAACGAAATAGAGCTTAACATGGATTTTAATAAGTTTTCTGATGGCCTGATGCCGGCCATCATACAGGATGTGGAAACGGCAAAGGTATTGATGCTGGGGTACATGAACCTGGAGGCCTTCAATGAAACCATGTCTTCCGGGAAGATCTGCTTTTTCAGCCGTTCCAAGGGCCGTCTTTGGACGAAGGGAGAGGAGAGTGGTAATTTCCTTTACCTGAAGTCCTATGCCCTGGATTGCGACCAGGATGCCCTGCTGTTCAAGGTCAAGCCTGCGGGTCCTGTCTGTCATACAGGAGCAGATACCTGCTGGGACGAGGTCAATGTTGCAGAAGATTTCCTGCTCCACCTTGAGGGCATCATCGAACTGAGAAAAAACAGTGATGACGAAAACTCATACGTAAAATCGCTTTTCAAGAAAGGCATCAACAAGATTGCCCAGAAAGTGGGCGAAGAGGCAGTTGAGGTAGTGATTGAAGCCAAGGACAATGATGACGATAAATTTCTAAATGAGTCTGCAGACTTATTGTTCCACTATTTGCTTTTGCTTAACAGCAAAGGGTTTAATTTAGCACAGGTAAAAGATATTCTGAAACAAAGACATAAAAAATGAAAAAAATCCTCGCCATACTCATGATCCTTCCAGTTTTGGTATTTGCCCAAGACGGGAACTATTCCATTAAAGGAACATTGAAAGGCATGCCAGACAAGACTGAACTGGTCTTGAAGAATGAAGAAGTCAGTCCTGAGCCATTGGCAACCTTTGTTTCAAATGGAGACCAGTTTCAGGTAGCTGGCAAACTGAAGGAGCCAGGTCTTTACCAGCTTGCCGCAAAAAATGGCCAGCAAAAAATGTTCATTTTTCTGGATGCATCAAGCATTAGTGTGGAAGGTGATTTTGCCGTCATCCAAAACGCAAAAGTTACTGGCTCCAAGAGCCACGATGATTTTGTGGTGTTCAACAATACGTTCAATCCACTTTTTGCAAAACTCAGTGGTTACGCCCAGCAATTGAACCAGAACCCCAACACTGAAAATGCTCCCCTCAAAAAGAACTATGCCGATGTTGTTGCAGAAGTAAACAAGCAAACAGATAAATTCATTGATGAGCATCCTGCATCGCCTGTATCTCCATTTGTTTTGCTGGTCATGATGCAACTCAATGATGATCCCAATGTGTTGGATGGCAGACTTGCCAGGATTGCCAATCCTGCAAAAGAAAATTATTTCGGAAGAACGGCCATCAAGGTGGTTGCCGATGCCAGGTTTGGTGCCATTGGCAGCCCTGCTCCTGATTTCACACAACAGGATGTTGATGGAAAGGATGTGAAACTATCTTCTTTCAAAGGGAAATATGTTTTGATTGATTTTTGGGCCAGCTGGTGTGGTCCATGCCGCCAGGAAAACCCGAACGTGGTCAGTGCTTACAACAAATTCAAGTCAAAAAATTTCACGGTATTGGGTGTTTCGCTTGATCGCGCAAAAGACAAATGGCTGGAGGCCATCAAGGCCGACAACCTGGCCTGGACCCAGGTCAGTGATCTCAAGTTCTGGAGCAATGCTGTTGCCGTTCAATACAAGGTTCAAAGCATTCCACAGAATTACCTGGTTGATCCCAATGGATTGATCATTGCCAAAAATCTAAGGGGTGAAGAGTTGCAATCCAAACTGGCTGCACTGCTGAAATAAGCACTCAGAAATATACGTCTTCAATCAAGAAATAGGAAGGTTGATCTTGTTCATCCAGGCTGATGGAGAGTATGTCATACTGAATCCATTTGAACCCCCTGTTGGTCCTGATATAGGCCGTACCTGCTGAAATGAAATAACGGAGTTTGTTTCTGTCTACAAGTTTTTCAGGGTAACCGAACCTGTTGGTCCTTCTGGTTTTGACTTCAAAAAAATGCAATCTTCCGGCTTTGGATGCAACAAGATCAATTTCCCAATGGCCAAACCGCCAGTTCTGGTTTCTTATTGTGTATCCATTGTTCTCTGCCCAGTTGCGGGCCAATTGTTCTCCTAGTTTTCCCGTTTCATTGTGTCTTGCCATAAGCCGTATTGATTTAACTTTACCATCGATAAGGAAATTCCTCATCAAAACTCCATCAGTCTTTCAAAAAATCAACGGGAAATGCACAGTTTAAAAGGGAGAATTCAACACTATACCTGGGGTGGAAACACGTTTATTCCATCGCTATTTCATCAAGCACCTGATGAACAACCTGCTGCGGAATATTGGTTGGGTATCCATCCAGGTGCTCCTTCGCAGGTCTTGCTGGGGCAGGGGGCATCTACTTCTCTGCAGGCCCTGATCAATTCAGACAAGACCCGTTACCTTGGCCAATCAGTAAAGGATCAGTTTGGCAACCTACCTTACCTGCTGAAGATTCTTGACGTGAAGGAAATGCTGTCCATTCAGGTACATCCCAACAAACAAGCCGCAGAAGAGGGGTTTAAAAAAGAGAATGAATTGGCTATTCCCCTGACTGCACCCAACCGCAACTACAAAGACGATAACCACAAACCAGAGATGATGGTTGCACTGAGTGATTTCTGGTTGTTACATGGTTTTTCTCCAAACATTGATCAGCACCTTGATGCCTATGGATTCCTGAATGGATTCAAGGAAATCTTTATGTCAGAGGGGATCAGAGGGCTCTATCAACAAGTGATGGAGATGCCGCAGGAAGCAGTAGACCGATTGATTGCTCCGCACATTGAAGCAATCATGCCATTGTACGAGGCCCATCAATTGCCTAAATCATCCCCAGATTTTTGGGCTGCCAGGGCGGTCCTTAGTTTTTGTGGGGATGGACATTTTGACCGGGGTATTTTTTCAATCTACCTGTTCAATATCCTGAACCTGAAACCGGGGGAAGGGATCTTTCAGGGGGCAGGCATGCCCCATGCCTATCTTGAAGGACAGAACATTGAGTTGATGTCCAATTCAGACAATGTGTTGAGGGCAGGCTTGACCCCCAAGCACGTTGATATTCCTGAGTTGCTGGCCAATACAGCATTTGTTCCAACGATTGCAGAAATCATACCAGGATCATTAAACAATACAGTACAGCCTTATCCCTGTCCGATTGGAGATTTTTCACTGACCGCCTATTTTTTGAGCGCGGGTGAAAAAATGGAATTTACTGTAACCTCGCCCAGCATATTCCTGATGCTCAATGGGCATCTTCAGTGGAAAGGCAATGCCAGCGCGGATCTTGAAGGGGCAGCTGCATTTTTTTCTGCCCCCGGAGAGAAGCTGTTAGCCGAAGCAACTGTTGACACAAACCTTTTTTGGGCAGCCGTTCCTGGGTAATAATTTACGCTATACACATCATGAGGATAACTGTGTCTGTATTTTCTTTAACAGGAATTTTAAATCACTAATTTTGTTAAAATGGCAAACATGAAAGTCTCAAAATATACCTTGTTATCCTTCTTGATGTTGATTGTTGTTGCAGCCGCATACCGCGCAATTCCAGGTCGCCCCTGGGGCTTTGCACCACAGTTTGCCATGGCCATTTTTGGTGGAGCTGTCATCAAAGACAAAAAACTTGCATTCTTGTTGCCCCTGCTTTCAATGTTGATTTCTGATGTTTTTTATGAGCTGTTGTACATCAATGGCATTTTTGAGATACAAGGTTTTTACTCCGGCATGTGGATCAACTACCTGCTGTTCGGATCATTGACTATCGTTGGTTTCTTTATCAAGAATGACAAACTGATGTCCATCGCAAAAGGTGCCATTGCCGCGCCAACCATCTTCTTTTTTGCGTCCAATTTCATGACATGGTTGGGCAGTGGTGGATACAACAGGCCCAAAACGTTTGCGGGTCTGACACAGGCATTCATTGATGGTATTCCATTTTACACCAATAGCCTGGTGGCTACTTTTGTTTTTGGAACAGTGCTGTTTGGTGGATTTTATTGGCTGAAAAAATCAGCCTTCAGCAATCAAGTGGCTTAGCCTTCGTACCCTGTATCTTCCACAAGATTCCCTCCGTCTGCAGCAGCAGTAGCCAGTTCATCACAGCGTTGGTTGTAAGGGTTAGATGCATGTCCTTTTACCCAAATGAATTTGATGGTATGCAGTCTTGAAAGCTGGTAGTATCGGCGCCAGAGATCACTGTTCTTCTTGCCCCCCTTGAAATTGGTAGCCATCCATTTGTCCAGCCATCTTTCCATGACGGCCTGAACAACATATTTGCTGTCGGAATAGACCTCAATGTTCAACCCGGGTCTTGTCAAAGACTCCAATGCTGCAATGACAGACATGAGTTCCATTCTGTTGTTGGTGGTATGCTTGTATCCCCCGGAAATTTCTTTGCTTTTACCGCCCCACATCAAAATGGCACCATATCCTCCTCTCCCTGGGTTTCCCCTGGCAGCACCGTCAGTATAAATGGTTAATCCGTTGGCGTTGATCATTTAACAACCGTAACCTTGATGGTATTGGTAGGAAGATGGAGCTCGATGGGTGTACTGCCTGTATTGACAACCACTTCACCTTCACGGATGAATCCTCTTTCTTTGAGGATCCTGATCTGATCGGAGATGATTTCATCCAAGCTCACTTCTTCGTCATAGAAGAATGCACGGATTCCCCAGCTAAGGCTCAACTGGTTTACCAATGTTCTTTCTTTGGTGA
>JBIJAE010000102.1:0-6099 GCA_044345895.1 Chitinophagaceae bacterium | reverse complement strand
CCTGATGCCAGGGCGGGTGGAATGGGTGATCTTGGAGTGGCCACTTCTCCAGATGCCAACTCACAGTTCTACAATGTAGCCAAATATGCTTTTGCCAAAAGCCCCTCAGGCCTGGCCATGACTTATACCCCTTGGTTAAAAGACCTCGGCCTAAATGATGTTTATCTTGCATCCCTTGCAGGCTATTATCAGCTGAGTGAAACTGAAGCCATCTCCAGCTCACTGCGTTATTTCAGCCTTGGCAATATTCAGTTCACAGATAATCTTGGAAACGACCTCAATTCATTCCGCCCCAGGGAATTTGCGCTGGATGCAGGATATTCAAGGATGCTGGGAGAAAACCTCAGCCTGGGTGTAGCCCTTCGCTACATCAATTCAAACCTTGCAGGCGGACAGGCTGTAAATGGTGTCTCCTACAAAGCAGGCAACGCAGTTGCAGGAGATATCGGACTTTATTACAGTACAGAAGCGGATGACGGTAGTGGTATCAACCTGGGTGCGGCCTTCACCAACCTGGGTTCCAAGATCAGCTATACCAGTGATGCAACGCAGAAGGATTTTATTCCAGCCAACATGGCCATTGGAGGCGTTTACAACTATGTGAGCAACGAGGTCAACCGTCTCTCATTTGGTATTGATATCCACAAATTGATGGTGCCAACGCCTCCTGCTTTGGGTGATTCTGCTGGCTTGGTTAACTACAGAACAAAAGGTGTTGTAGGAAGCTGGTTCAGTTCATTTGGTGATGCTCCGGGTGGTGCTGCAGAGGAGCTGAAGGAATTCTCGTTGTCGATTGGAGGTGAATTTTCATACAACGAACAATTTGCAGTAAGGGCAGGTTATTTTTATGAAGACAAGACCAAGGGTAATCGCCAGTATTTTTCATTGGGTGCAGGTTTCACCTCATCATCATTTGGCGTAAACCTATCTTACCTGATTCCTTCCGGATCGGGCGTAAACAGGAACCCACTCTCCAATACAATACGCTTCAGTTTGCTCATGGATCTTTCTCCATCTGAGAAATACTGATTGTACACCAAATAATTGATTAGAAACGGCCTTCGGGCCGTTTTCTTTTTTAATACATTTATAAAAATTTCAACATGTCTTTCAGGATTGGCTTTGGTATAGATTTTCACCAGTTGGTAGAGGATAGGGATCTTTGGATCGGGGGGGTGAAAATACCCCATCACAAGGGTGCCAAAGGACACAGTGATGCAGATGTGTTGCTGCACGCCATTTGCGATGCCATGCTCGGGGCACTTTCCCTGGGAGATATTGGCGTTCATTTTCCTGACACCGATGCCGCTTATAAAAACATCGACAGCAAGATTCTCCTTCAGAGAACCTTTGAATTGATTTCCGCCAGAGGGTACAAGGTGGTGAATGTAGACAGCTCTCTCTGCTTGGAAGCACCAAAGATTAAACCATATGTTAATTCAATGCAGGAAACCATCGCTTCCATCATACAGGTGGACTTCACAGATGTGTCTGTAAAGGCCACTACGACTGAGAAAATGGGATTTGTGGGCCGTGAAGAAGGATTGGTGGCTTACGCAACCGTACTTCTTGAAAAGCAAGGATAGTTGTACCTTTGCAAAAATCATTTCGTTGAAGGTTAAAGTCATCAACAAATCATCCCATCCTCTTCCATCCTATGCCACATCGGGTTCATCTGGTATGGACCTGCGCGCCAGTCTGACCGGTCCTGTTTTGCTTGGAAGCATGGAAAGGATGTTGATTCCAACAGGCATTTATTTGGAAATTCCTCCAGGGTATGAGGCCCAGATCAGGCCCAGAAGTGGCTTGGCCTGGAAACAGGGACTCACCTGTTTGAATACGCCCGGTACCATTGATGCAGATTATCGCGGGGAAATAAAAGTCATCTTGATCAATCTTTCAGGAGAGACACAGCAGATTGAGAATGGAGACAGGATCGCCCAAATGGTTTTTCAACAAGTTGAAATGGCTGAACTCATTGAAGTTTTATCCATAGATGCAACAGAAAGGAATGAGGGTGGTTTTGGACATACCGGTAAACAATAAAATTTGACCATGAGAATAGGATTGCTTTTAATGGTGCTCACGATGGTTTTTGCTTCTTGCAGGTCTACCAAGCAAATTGCAACAGTGATTGCTAAAAAAGACAGTGCTGTTGTGGTGATCAATCCTGCCGAATCAGATTCAGCCAAAAGCGTAAGGGCTACCCTGGATAAAATCAAAGGCAAAAAAATCAGCTTCACTACCTTTTCCTCAAAGGTAAAAGTGGAATACAGTGACGACCAGAGCAGGCGTTTTGATTTCAATGCATTTGTTCGCATGAAAAAGGACAGTGCCATCTGGATCTCCATCATTGCCGCGCTGAATATTGAAGCGTTCAGGGTCATGATCACTCCGGATAGTATTGTTATCATGGACAAAATCAACCGTACCATACAACGTAAACCGCTTTTTTACCTCCAGGAAATCACCAAGGTCCCTTTCGATTACAATACCCTTGAAGACCTCATTGTTGGCAATCCTGTATACCTCGACAAAACGATTATTGCCTATGCAGATCAGGGAGAAAAATTATCCATGTCAACCATCGGGCAAGCATTCAAACATTATCTCACCGTGAGCAAAACCGACCTTAACCTCCTGTTCAGCAAATTGGATGATGTTGATATAACCCGCAGCAGGACTGCAAACCTGGCATATGGAGATTATATTGCTGCTGGTGCCTGGATGTTTGCAGGAACGAGGGATATTTCACTTTCAGAGAAGACAAAGCTCGACATCAAACTCGATTTCAAGCAGGTTGAATTTGAAAAGCCCATGGGATTTCCTTTCAGTATTCCGAAGAATTTCAAGGTTATCAATTAACATATCATAAAAGAATAATTACCAAGATTTGCTGATGAGAAATATTTCCAAAATGGCAAAAGGATTGTATAAAGCATGTTTCATCTTGCTGCTATTCGTCGCAATCGATGGACTGGCACAATCAAGGGAAGATCTGGAGAGGAAAAGAAAAGAGATTCAACAAGAGATTGCTTCATTGCAGGAAGCACAAACTACGATTTCAAAAGACAAGAAGGCCAGCGTTTCACAGCTCAAACTCATTGAGAAAAAATTAAAAAACAGGTATGCAGTCATCAACAACCTCAATGATGAAATGGACCTGATTGACAATACGATCTTCAGCAACAACAGGGAAATTTACAGGTTGCAAAAGCAGTTGGATACCCTTAAGCAACAGTATGCCAAAACAATTGAATATTCTTACAAGAACAGGAGCAGTTACGACATGCTCAATTTCATTTTTACTGCAACCAGTTTCAATGATGCAGTAAAAAGGGCCACCTACCTGAAGAGTTACCGAAAGTACAGGGATGAGCAAGCAGCCAACATCAACAGGACCCAAAAAGAACTGGCACAAAGGATAGAAATGCTGACTGCCAACAAACAAGAAAAAGGAAAAGTACTGGAAGAGCAGAACAAGCAAAAAAGCATTCTCGAGGGAGAGCAAAAAGAGAAAAATCAGTTTGTTTCCAAACTCAAGGCAAGAGAAAAAGAAATCGAGAAGGAAGTGGCTGCCAAAAAGAAAGTGGAAAGAAGCCTACAGAATTCCATTGCTGCCATCATCAAAAGAGAAATTGAAGCGGCAAGGCGCAAAGCGGAAGACGAAGCCAGAAAGCTTGCTTCAAGCACTGCGGCCAAGCCCGCAGAAAAGGCTCCTGCTGCTGGTTCAGCCAGCACTGCACCTGTGCGAAAGGCCAATATCCTGGAGAATACTCCAGAGGTAACCAAGGTTTCTGTAGGATTCGAGAACAACCGGGGGAACCTTCCCTGGCCTGTAGACAAGGGAACCATCACTTCCAGCTTCGGAAGGCAACGCATCGAAGGAACCAAGATTGATGAAGACAACAGCGGCGTCACCATTCAGACGTTGTCAGGTGCTCCGGTAAAAGCCGTATTTGAGGGGGTTGTTACAACAGTATATGATGTGGCTGGAAGCCAGACGGTTACCATTAAACACGGAAAATATTTTACCACCTACTTCAACCTTTCTACCGTATCTGTTTCAAAAGGGGCCAAGGTAAGCATGGGCCAGGTGATTGGAAAAGCAGCAGAAAATTTTGATGGCGACGGTGAAATCCTCTTTATGCTCAATGAGGAAATGCGGTTTGTGAATCCTGAAATTTGGCTGAAAAACAAATAGCATTGACGGATACTCACCCTCTCAAAACCTTGCTGTAGAGGGCTTCGTACTGGGGAACGATATTTTCTATGTCGAAGATTTCAGCCTGCTTCCTTGCAGCAAGACTGAACTGATCAAGCATGATGGGGTTTGAAAGCAACAAGATTGAATCCCTGCTCATGCTTTCAACATCACCAATGTCGCTGAGGAATCCATTCACCCCATGGGTAATCACTTCAGGAATACCTCCAGCTCTTGAGGCAACCACTGGTGATCCTGCAGCCATGGCCTCCAATGCAGAGAGCCCGAAACTTTCATATTCAGAGGGCAACAAGAAGAGATCAGCAATGGCATAAATATCTTCCATGTCTTGTTGTTTGCCAACAAAACGGGTATCGTCAAAAATGTCCAACTCCCTGCAGAGCTCTTCTGCCATGGGGCGTTCAGGGCCATCTCCCACCAACAAGAGTTTTGAAGGAATTTCTTTCTTTATTTTATTGAACGTGTAAATCACATCTGCAATCCTCTTGACTTTCCTGAAATTCGAGGCATGCAAAATTATTTTTTCTTTATTGGGGGCAATCACTTTTTTGAAGGCATCAATTGGCGGTTTAGAAAACCGTTTGATGTCAACAAAATTGTGGATCACACTGATTTCTTTCTGGATGTCAAAATTGGTATAGGTTTCTGCCCGGAGATTGTCTGAAACGGCAGTGATGGCATCGCTCTTGTTGATCGAAAATGCAACCACTGGCGCATAGGTCTTGTCTTTGCCAACCAGGGTGATATCCGTGCCATGAAGGGTAGTGATGAAGGGAACATGGATGCCTTGTTCGGCAAGAATTTGCTTGGCCATAAACGCAGCAGAAGCATGCGGGATGGCATAGTGTACATGCAACAGGTCTATGCTGTTGTTCTTCACAACATCCACCAGGGTACTGGCAAGGGCAGTTTCGTAGGGTGGGAAATCAAACAATGGGTAAGCAGGCACCCGTACTTCATGGAAAAAGATGTTGGCACTGAAACCAGTCAGTCTGACGGGTTGTTGATAAGTGATAAAATGAACAATATGCCCTTTGTCGGCCAAAGCTTTGCCCAACTCTGTTGCCAGCACGCCACTTCCACCAAATGTTGGGTAACAAACAATGCCAATGTTCATGATCAGGTTTTAGTGTAAACGAAAGTAGCACATATAAAGTTCAATAGACCTGACGTTCTACCGAAATAATGGAAAAATTGAGTAGTTTAGGACTCATAAAAATTTACCCCGCATGAGAAGAGTTGTATGCATGTTCATGATGCTTTTGATGAGTTTTGTCAGCCTTTCTGCCCAGCAAAATCAGGATTCTCTGATGATCAAAAGGGTTTCTGATGAGGTATTCATGAATGGAAAAGCATATGAAAACCTCCGGTTTCTCTGTAAAAAAGTTGGCCCCCGTCTTTCTGGTTCTGCCGGTGCAGCGCTTGCTGTTGAACAAACCGCCAGGATGCTCAGGGAGGCTGGTGCCGATACCGTCTACCTTCAGCCCTGCATGGTGCCAAGGTGGGAAAGGGGAGCAAAAGAAATCGGAAGGGCAAGCCTTACCAACGGACAAACCATGCCACTCAATATTGTTGCCCTCGGAAATGCTGTGGGTACCCCTGTGGGCGGCATCTCTGCCCAGGTGATCGAAGTGAAGAATTTTAAGGAGTTGGAAGCGTTGGGTGCAGACAAAGTAAAAGGCAAAATCATATTTTACAATTACAGGATGGATCCCCGGTTCATCAGCACATTTGCGGCCTATGGTGACGCAGGGGTTTACAGGTCTTCCGGACCTTCACGTGCTGCCGCATTGGGTGCCGTAGCTGTCATCGTTCGCACTTTGTCTCCTGTTTTGGATGACAATCCACATACTGGTGCCACAAAGTATGAGGAA
>JBIJAE010000101.1:0-6116 GCA_044345895.1 Chitinophagaceae bacterium | reverse complement strand
CGTACACCCGGTATATTTTTTGACCTTGACAGTCTTGTTGGCGCCTTTAGCGATCTCCTCATAGTTCATCTTCAGCTTGATGCGAAGATTGCTGCCCCTGGTTCCCCTGGCCCTGCCACCTCCACCACGCTGGCGACCGCCGCCACCGCCAAAAAAGCTTCCGAAAATATCGTCGCCAAATATGTCCCCAAAATTGCTGAAGATATCATCCATGTTCATGCCCTGGCCACCGCCAAAGCCTCCACCACGGCTGTTCATCCCAGCATGGCCATACCTGTCGTACTGGGCACGTTTTTCCTGGTCGCTCAGTACCTCATAGGCCTCAGCGGCTTCCTTGAATTTCTCCTCAGCGGCCTTGTCGCCAGGATTCCTGTCAGGATGGAATTGCATGGCCACCTTGCGGTAGGCTTTCTTGATCTCATCCGCTGAAGAGGATTTGGTTACCCCCAGTATCTCGTAATAATCGCGTTTGGACATATCTGCTGTTTAGTTGGACAAAGCCATTTATTTTCCTACCACCACTTTTGAATACCTGATGATTTTTTCGTTGAGGGTATAGCCCTTTTCCACTTCATCAACCACTTTACCCACCATTGATGGGTCATTGACCGGAATTTCAGTGATGGCTTCGTGGATATCGGGATTGAATTCTTCTCCAATGCTTTTCATTTCCTTGACACCCTTGGCCTGAAGGGTATTCCTGAGCTTGGTGAAAACAAGTTGAATTCCCTGTTTTATTTGTTGCAGGTCTTCACTGGTTTGCAGTTGTTTTTCTGCCCTGTCGCAATCATCCATCACTTCCAGCATCGACTGGATCACATCCCTCCCGGCAGTCTGGATCAGCTCAACCCGCTCCTTTGCATTCCTGCGCTTGAAATTATCAAACTCGGCGTAAAGGCGGATGAATTTCTGCTTCTGTTCTTCTACATCCAGTTTCAGTTGATCAACTTCACTGATGGTTTCCTTTACCTCATTTTCAATGTTTTCAGCAGGAACCTGTTCTTCATTTTGCGTCATTTCTTTTTCTTCCATGGTGTTTGAATTTGCAATTTATACTGCTCAAATGGCTTGCCACCTTATTCAGGCAAGCCAAATTGTCGCGTTTTTTACCTGAGAAATGCAAATTTCTGCCTTTTCCACGAAAGTTTACCTTTGCAGCATGAAGAAAGTGGTTTTAAACAGAAAAATCAGCAACAGGGTAGTGAGCGGACATCCTTGGATTTTTTCCAATGAGATTGATTTGATGGATGATGCGCTGGAGGCTGGCGATATTGCTGACGTGTATACTTATGACCACAAATTCGTGGGAAGAGGGTATTTCAACCCTGTTTCAAGGATTCCTGTGAGGCTACTGACCAGAAACAAGGCTGAGGAAATCAATGCGGCTTTCTTTCACAAGAGAATCCTGGAAGCCTGGGAGTACCGGAAAAAAATTGGATATACCGAAAACTGCAGGTTGATTTTTGGTGAGGCAGATGGATTGCCACAATTGATTATCGACAAGTTCAACGACTATTTTGTAATGCAAACCATTGCATTAGGGATTGACAAGTGGAAAAATGAGATCGTTGCAGCATTGGAAAAAATATTTTCCCCCAAAGGCATTTATGAGCGCAATGATGTTGGGGTCAGGGAAATGGAAGGAATGGAACAGAAAAAAGGATTTCTTTCCAAGCCTTTTGACACAAAAATTCCGATTGTTGAAAATGGCCTGAAATTCCTGGTGGATGTAGAAAAGGGGCAGAAAACAGGATATTTTCTGGACCAGAGAGACAACCGCAGGGCCATCGAACACATTGTGAAAGGGGCGGATGTACTGGGTGCTTTTTGCTATACCGGTACATTTGAGATCCATGCGGCCAGCTATGGGGCAAAACATGTACTGGGCTTGGACATCTCAGAAAATGCAGTGGAACAAGCCAGGGAAAATGCAGCCCTTAACCAACTTGACAACATCAGTTTTCAGGCCATCAATGCCTTTGATGCATTAAAGCAGTGGAGCAAGGAAGACAAGAAATGGGATGTTGTGATGCTGGATCCTCCCTCATTTACAAAAAGCCGTGAGAATGTGCAAAATGCCATCGGAGGATACAAAGAAATCAACCTCAGGGGAATGAAGCTATTGAAACCAGGAGGATTCCTCGTAACATCCTCTTGTACGAATCTGGTACAGCCAGATGTATTTTATCAAACCATTGAAATGGCTGCCAAGGACGCAAAAAGAAACTTGAGACAGGTGGTATATCAATCACAATCTGCGGATCATCCGATCATCAGGGGATTGGAAAACACCAATTATCTCAAGTTCCTTATTGTACAGGTCCTTTAGGATCAGTTCAGGCCAGAGAGGGTTTCTTTGATGGCATCGAAATTGGGAAGATCGCCTGCGCTTTCCAGCACTTCAGCGTATTGTACCACGCCATCCTTGTCAACAACAAAAGCCGCCCTGCGGGAAACGCCTTTCATGTCGAGCACGAACTCATCGTAGAAGGCTCCGTATGCCTGTGATGTCTCCTTGTTGAAATCAGAGAGAAGAGGGAAATTGTATTGTTGTTCTTCCTTGAACTTTCCAAGACTGAAAAGTGAGTCTACAGAAATACCAACTACATCAGCATTGAGTGATGTATAAACATTCAGGTTGTCCCTTACTGAGCAAAGTTCAGTTGTGCAAACACCGGTAAAAGCCAGTGGAAAGAAGAGGATGACCAGGTTTTTTCCTTTGTAATCAGCGAGACCCACCTTGTTCTTTTCGGTATTGAAAAGACTGAAATCGGGAGCCATTTGTCCTTGTTGAATAGCCATTGTTTCTTGTTGTTTTGATGAATTAAATTAACCCTGCTAATTTACAACAGAGAAACAGTATTTTTTGTTTGGCTGAAAAAAGATTCTGGCAGGGCAAAACAGCACCATGGCTCAAAACTTAGGGCAAAGAATGACTTCAGCATGTTTGGGCTTGATGGCCAGGTAACCAAGCGATATTTCAAAACCTCCCCTGTTAAGGCTGGCAGGAGCCAAAGTTGAAGTATTTATATCATAGCTAATACCAATAGAGAGCCGGTTGACATCAAATTTCAATACCGGAACAATGGCGTCATTGTGCCGGTAATACAAGCCTGCATGCACGGTTGTTGTTGATGCATACTCATCGCCCATGCGCTTTGAGAAGGTACCTCCGGCAATCATTTCCCTGAATGGCTTCTGTTCAGTAATGTCTCCATGAAAAGTGATATACGTAACATCATCCAGGTTGAGCTTTAAACCTCCGGAAGCCACCCATTTGGGCAAGTGTGCGATATCTCCATAAAAGGAATTCATCGGCTTGTTGAAATGATGATAGGCCAATCCTCCAAAAATATAATGTTGGTCATTGCTGCCCAGGGTCGTATTGAAACTCATGCCCACTGACATGTCTGCATAAGAGTAAGCACCTGTGAAGGTCTCGCCATCCGGGAGGGAGCCATTGAAATAAAAACCATCGTACTGGCTGTTGGTGGTTACCCTTGACCGGTCTAGCCTGCGGTTAACCACTCCACCCATGAAGCCCAGTGACAAATAGGAAACCTTGTTGGTGCTGAGTGATTTGTGAAAATTGACCATGGGAAGCATGTGAACGGTCTGCAGTTGTACTGTTCCGGCCTTGTCATACAGCACCTGTCCGCCGACTGTCAGAAAATCTTCGCCCTTGCCCACTGGAAACTTATATTCTGCATTGATAGAACCCGTCTGGTATGGGAATGCCACACTGTTCCACTGGTTGCGGTAGACCCCTTGAATCCGCACATCACCTTCGTATAACCCTGCCAGTGCAGGATTGCGCAATAAGGGCGCTTCATAGAATTGTGAAAAATGAAGGTCTTGACCTTTGACCACATTGCACAATATCATGAAGGAAATAAAATGAAAAAGACGTCGATATGTAAAAATATTAGGGCTTCTTATCATCTGATCAATGTTACATCTCCTTTCAATGTAATGATATTGCCGTTTTCACAAACCAAATCAATCATGTATACATAAACATCCGGCGTAACAAATTGCCCCTGGCGCTTTCCGTTCCAGGCAGCATTCTGATCATTGGCAAGGAAGTTTTCTTTGAGATAGACCAATTGTCCCCACCTGCTGAAAATCTTCATTGACCTGATTTTTTCTATACCCCTTCCACGAGGATAAAAAACCTCATTGACACCATCCCCGTTAGGAGAAAATGTATTGGGAATAAAAAGATTATCGCCGGTGCAAGTAGCAAATACATTGACTACATCCTTTGACATGCAACCTTCTTGTGTATAGGCGAACAAGGTATAGGTTGCAGAGTAGGACGGTGTTGTAATCGGTGTCTTGCAATCACTGCAATTCAGGAACAAGGAAGGAACCCACTGTACGCGGCTAACATCAGGGGAATAAACCGGCTTGAGCTGAAGCGGATAACCAGCCATGATGGTGGTGTCTCTTCCGGCATTGACCGTTGGCAAAGGAATCACACGAACCACTACATCATCCCTGGTGACAAAACAATTATAAGGATCCTTCCCAGTAACAGTATAGGTGGTGGTTTGTGTAGGCTTTACAGTAGGTCCTGCAATATCTGTCCGGCTCAAGCCGTTGGCTGGCGTCCAGGAATAAAGCAGGGTGCCTCTTGCCTGCAATCGTATGGCATCACCAATACAAACCAAGGTATCCGCCGGGGCCACTACAGTAGAGGGCTGAATCACACTGATATTGACCGAATCAATTGCGGTACAACCAACGGCAGAAGTTCCTTTTACAAAATAAATGGCATCTGAATTGGGGTTGATAAAGGGTTGTTCACAATTGGTGCAACTGAGGGTTGGGCCTGATATCCACTCGTAGGTTGCTGCACCGCTGGGCTTGAGTTGGATGGGCGTGCCAAGACAAAGGATGGAATCTGCGCCAGCATCCAGAGAAGGAATGGGATGGACCACCAGGTTTTGGATCAAGGTATCACTGCATCCTTTTTGGTTGGTGGCATGGATTCGTACCGGATAAGTGCCTGCTTTTCTGAACGACTGCTTCTCAGGGTTTTGAACACCTGCACTGTTGCCATTGGTAAAATCCCAGAACCAGGATACAATCGGAGAATTATTGGGGCGCACTTCAACTCCACTCAACTGTATAAGATCCTCTTCACATACAGGCGCTTTTGAAACATCCATTGCAATATCAGGCCTGGCCTGTATTTCAACATATTGTAAACGCGTCACCGTATCAACACAACCAAGTGAAGAAGTTACGCTCATTTTTACAGAGTAAAGACCTGGCGATCCATAGAAATGATATGGCCGACTTCCTCTTCCGCTGTCCAGGTCTCCAAAATCCCAGGACCAGGCAGTTAACCTGTCATTGGAGAGGCTTAGGTCTGTGAAATTGACGCCTCCCTTGTCACAATAAAACAAAACATCACCTTTAAATACAGGGAGAATGGATACCGCTTTGATGGGCTCCCCTTGTGGTAAAAGTACTGTGCACCCAAAACCATTTGAAATGAATATATTGGGCGTATATACTCCAGTATCTGCATACCGGTGGCTGAACTGGCCTGACCCGAAAGAGATATTTTCTGCAACATTACCATCACCATAATCAATGGTTACAAAACCAGTATTGGTGGAGAGAATATCTATCCTGGCATCATATGGTTCACAAGCCACCAAACGGTAATCGGTTCTTCCAGTTGGCCCTTCCACATGAATCACAATAGGCGATGAGATGGCTTCGCATCCACCAGGACTGATTACTTTGAGTGAAGCACTATATGTTCCAGGCTTTGTATAAAGATGCAAAGGGCTTGCACTGGAGGAACTTGAGCCATCTCCAAAATTCCACTCATATCTTTCTGCGAATTTACCACCAAACAGGAACTGTGCTGGAAACGGAGGACAACTTGAAGAGTCCTCAACCACGGCTATTTCTGCAGACGGCATATCAATTTCAATCAGCTGTGGCTTTTTTGTAGTTGATTCACATCCAAAACCATCGATTACAGTTAAACTGATATCTTTCAAGCCATTTTGCGTATAGGAAACCCTGGGGTTGGGAATGAAGGCTGCTTTGCCATCACCAAGATCCCACTTGAAACTAACATAATTTGTTGGAGA
>JBIJAE010000100.1:0-6154 GCA_044345895.1 Chitinophagaceae bacterium | reverse complement strand
CTGTAAAAAAGTCATCACACTTTCTTTTTTTGAAGGCATGAAGAACGAGGAAATTGCCCGGAGGCTGAATATTTCCATCAATACAGTAAAGACCCAAAAGAAGAGGGCCCTTCAATTGTTGCGGCTGAAAATGGACCCTCTCGCCTTTGCCTTGTTGCTCCTGCTCAACCCCTGATTGTTACTTCGTATTTTTTTCTTTTTCTTTCACCCGGAATGCAGGTTCAGTTGTTTTAGTAATTATTGCTATCTCAATTCATCCTGAATTGCAGCAGCAGGTCAATAACCAGCCAATGGAACAGGAAAAGATTATATATTATGCCAATTTGATCTCCAAGCAGATCAACCATGGGTTGACGCCAGATGAGCAAATGGAACTGAATGCCTGGTTAGAAGCCAACCCATCCAACCAAATGGTTTATGATGGAATTATTGAGGGAAAAGCACAGCAATCGGCCATTGATTTCATGAATTCCTTGTCTGTAGATGCTGCCTGGAACAAGGTGAGCATTGCATCGGAAATAAGCCAATCAGCACCTTTTGTTAAAAATATGTCCAGTTTTCGCAAGCGGTTCGCCTGGGCAGCAGCAGCGGCAGCAGTATTGGCGGCATCATTTTTTATCTGGAGAACAAATATGGACGAACCTGTTCAATCTTCAGCAGCGCCTGTTGAAATATCCCCTGGTGGTAACAAGGCAACGCTGACACTGGCAGACGGCAAAATCATTTCTCTTGATGCTGTTCCCAATGGTGACATCGCTGCAGAAGGGAATGTACAAGTGATAAAGTTGGATGGGACGCTGCAGTACAATGGCGATAATGAAAATGCTGAAATCACCTACAATACCATCCAGACACCAAGGGGAGGCAAGTACCAATTGGTCTTGTCTGATGGAACGGTTGTCTGGTTGAATGCGGCCTCATCGCTTCGTTTTCCTGTAACGTTTAGCAACAAGGAAAGGCTGGTGGAATTGAAAGGGGAAGCTTATTTTGAAGTTAAAAAAGGCGAAAGGCCTTTCAAGGTTTCTTTGCAAAACGGTTCCCAGATCGAAGTGAAGGGTACTGCCTTCAATGTCAATGCATATCAGGATGAGGATTTGCTGAGAACCACTCTGCTCGAAGGAAAAATCAATTTCATGATGTTGGGCAAAACCCAGGCCCTTCTTCCCGGGCAGCAAATCAGGCTTGCCTATGAACAATCTGCAATGCAGGTGATTGATGATGTTGATGTGGAACTGGAAGTTGCCTGGAAAAATGACCTTTTCATTTTCAAGGGCATGGATGTAAAAAGCATCATGCGAGAGATCAGTCGCTGGTATGACATCGATGTGGTATACAAGGGAAAGCCCAGTCCTGAGACATTTTCAGGCATTGTGAGCCGGAAGAGCAACCTCGACCAAGTATTGAAAATCATGGAAGAGGGCGGAGTTAGATTTGAGATGGAGGGAAGGACGATTGTTGTGTTCTAAACATAACCAGTCATGTGGTAATGGGTTACCTATCAGACAATAAAGGTATTGTCTATCTTTGTAGTAGACTATATATTGATCATAAACCAAAACAACCAAGATTATGCATGTAGAGAAGAAGGGTTTCCTGAATTTCCGCACAGGAAACAGGTCTAAAGGCCTGCTCAAAATGAAGTTCACTGCGGTGATGTTGTTGGCAGCCTTTTTGCAGGTTTCCGCCAGTACCTATTCGCAGCAAGTGACATTGAACCTGAAAAACGCAACGCTTCAAAAGGTGTTTACGGAAATCAATCGTCAAACTGGGTTCCAGTTTTTTTACAAGGATGAATTGTTGAACAAGGCTGGCAAGGTCAACATTGACATCTCCAATGGCAACCTGAAGGATGCACTGGAATTGTGTTTCAAAAATCTTCCCATCGGTTTTTCTGTTGTGGAAAAGACAATTGTTGTAAAGGAAAAGCAGGCAATAGCAGCAGCTACAAAAGCCTTCCAACAGGTAGCCAATACTATTTCAGGCAGGATAACAGATACACTGGGTGTTCCGCTTGAAGGGGCTACCATCACTGTGAAAGAAACCAACAAGATGGCAGTTACCAACAAGGATGGCAAATTCAGCATTGATGCAGATCCTGGTCAAACCATTGTTGTTTCTTTCGTTGGTTACGCAATAGCCACCTACAAATTGGGATCAAACAAAGTATACAATATCCAGTTGGTTCCACAGTCTCAGAACCTGAAATCAATTGCCTTGGTGTATACAGGTTACCAGGCACTGTCAAAGGAAAGAAGTACTGGTTCATTCTCTACGGTGAACAATGAAGACATCAATAAGAAAAGCCTGAGCATGAATGTGGTTGATCGTCTGGAGGGCCTGGTTCCAGGGCTTTCCGTCAACTACGGCGCGAGCAATGAAAAGTTCCTGATCAGGGGGCTTACTACCATACAGGCCTCAAGGTCACCATTGATCGTGGTGGATGGAGTACCCATCAGTGATTATGCTTCAGTGTCTACACTGATCAATCCGCAGGATGTTGAATCAATGACAGTATTGCGCGATGCGACAGCAGCTTCCATCTGGGGTGCGGCTGCTGCCAATGGTGTTATCGTCATCGAAACAAAAAAAGGGAAAAGCACGAACCAGCCACAGAAGATCAAGTTGCAGTTCAATGCCTTTACCACATTCAGGGGACGTCCCGATCTGGACTATTTCAACATGATGGGAACATCACAGTTTTTGGAAACTGCAAAAGGGATTTTTTCGGGAACGGATTATCCCTGGGCTACTGTGACCAACTTTATTGGTGCTACGCCCATTATTCCTCCACATGAGCGGATTCAATACGACCTCTCTCGCGGACTGATCAGTGCATCACTTGCCA
This sequence comes from Chitinophagaceae bacterium, assembly GCA_044345895.1. Taxonomy (GTDB): domain Bacteria; phylum Bacteroidota; class Bacteroidia; order Chitinophagales; family Chitinophagaceae; genus Pollutibacter. Next base: position 3,309 of record JBIJAE010000100.1, on the reverse strand, counting down.
GTTCAAGGTTTGATTCATTGGCGCAATACAACAACCGCGGACAAATCAACCAGTATTTGACGCAGCCATCCATGCTGGTCAACAACAGTTTGAACTTTGATGGTGGCAGCAAGTTTCATTCATATTATGGATCGCTTGCCTATACATTGGATAAAAACGACAAGAAGACCGATCTCAGCCGTTACCAAATGAATCTGCGGCAGAATTTTACATTTTCGCCCGCCATCAAGTTGGACATCATCACCAATATCGCCTATGAGAAAACCAAGAATTTCCTCCTGAGCGATCTTCCAGGAACCAACAGCAACTACCTGCCCTATGCCATGTTTGCTGATGCCCAGGGCAATCCACTTTCACAAGCCTATCTGAAGCGCCAGGAAGAGTTCAGGGCCAGTTCTGAGGCGCAAAGTTTGGTCAACCTTGATTATGTTCCATTGCGGGAACCTGCCAATACCCTGAACGACAGGATTAATTTTTCCGCCCGCATCAATGCCGGTCTTACCATCAAACTCTTCAGGGGACTGACTTATGAGGCGAGGGCACAATACCAGAGGGCCAATACAGATGCATATGAATACTACAATCAAAATTCCTACAAGGTCAGGGATGAGTTGGTATACTTTACAAAAGCGGGAGGAAGTCCGGGTGTTGCACCCACCTATTACCTCCCCAGAACAGGTGGTCATTACAGCACACAAAATACATCTGCAGTAGCCTGGACAGTGAGGAATCAGTTGAATTTTGACAGGATCTTCGCACAGAAACACCAGGTGACTGCCATTGCAGGTACAGAGCTTAGGAACAACCTCAACACTGGAGTGCAGAACTACAGGCGTGGCTATGATTTTCAAACCATGACCTATGCATTGTACAACGAAGACTCCTTGGCAGTTAGGGGTGTTGTTGCTCCAGTTAATTTTCAGCCAGCGAGAACAACCAACAACGTCTTGAACTCAAGGCCGGTTACTTATTCTGAAATTGAGAGGCGGTTTGTATCTGCGTATGCCAATACTGCATACACGTACAACAGGAAGTATACCCTGAATGGAAGCATTCGTGTTGATCAGTCCAACTTGTTTGGTACCGACAGGAGCCTGCAATACAAGCCCATATGGAGTTTGGGCGGTGCCTGGAATATTTCTAAGGAATCCTTTTTCAAGTCAAACAACATCAACAACCTCAACCTTCGGATGACCTATGGCTTGGGTGGAAATGCCCCCAATCCCGGATCAGGCGGGCCATATGATATTGTGACAGCAGCCAATGTTGCCTACTTCTCTGGACTTGGAACCGGGTACAATGTATTGTATCCTCGCAACGAGAAGATAGGATGGGAAAGAACAGCCACAACCAACCTTGGTGTAGATTTTGCCTTGTTTGGTAACAAGATCTCCGGATCTGTTGATGTTTACAAGAAAAGTACTACTGACCTCCTGGGTTTTCAGCCTGCTGATCCCACAACAGGTTGGTCATTCGCTTACAACAACCTGGGGAATCTCGAGAACAAGGGTATTGAAATTCAAATCAATACAAGCAATGTCGAAAGCAAAAAATTCAAGTGGACCACTGACTTTACGCTCTCTTACAATGAGAACAAGATCCTTAGCCTGAAGTCTGCTCTGACGCAAACTGCAGCTTCAAGAGTCAATTCAACTTTCACTGAAGGATATTCTGCCTACGGTTTGTTCGCATACAATTATGCCGGGCTGGATCGACTTGGAAATCCAGTTGCACTGAAGGCCAATGGGAAGGACTCGGCCCGCAGGTCTGCTGATTTTACCATTGCCGATCCTTTGTACATGGGAACGACCCAGCCACTTTGGTATGGGGGAATTACCAATAACCTGACCTATGGAAATTTCACGCTTTCCTTTCTGGTCGTGTACAATTTTGGCAATGTAATGCGCAGGGATGTTAATCAGTTTTTTACGGGTCGTTTGTCCACCAATGTACCAATCTATCTTGCAGAAAGATGGCAAAAACCAGGTGATGAGCAATTTACCAATGTGCCCCGCTATACCGGCAATACTGCACAGAATGGTTTGCGCCTGCTGAACATATATACACAGGCCAATACCCATGTGATGAGTGCGGCCTATGCAAAATTGCGCGACATGACGTTGAATTATGCCATTCCAACAGCTGTGGCCAGCAAATTGAATATGTCAGCATGTTCCATTTACGCGCAGGTCAACAATGTAATGTTGTGGAGAAACAACGATGCCAACATTGATCCTGAATTTTTCAACCTGAGCAGCGGTACCAGAAACGGAAGGATGCCAGCTTTCTATACCATTGGTTTCAGGACTACATTCAAATAACAAAGGAAAAAGAAAATTATCATGAAAAGAATATTGCTTAGCGCGGTGATGCTGATTTCACTCATGACGGGGTTTCAAGGATGTAAAAAGTTTCTTGATGTTGAGCCGAAAGGACTTGACCTGATCAAAAGAATTGATCATTATAATGGACTTTTTAATAACACGAATCTCTATAGCCTGATCAATGTAAGGAGCGTGCCAGGAAGCTTGCCTTTTATTATTGGATTTCCCGGAGCACCGGTACTGATGTCTGATGATGTTTTTTCAAGCGCAGCCTATTTGAGTACACAGCCGCTGTTTTATCAGAATGCCTACCAATGGAAGGATGACCTTTTTCAGGAAGAGGATGAATCCAGTGAATGGGGAACCTTCTATTCACAGAACTATATCTACAATGTCATAGCCAATGGCGTGATGGATGCAACAGATGGGACTCTTCAACAAAAAAAGGAATTGTTGGCAGAAGCCAGGGCCAACAGGGCTTATATGCATCTCTTTCAGGTCAACTATTTCGCAAAGCCATACAATGCCTCAACAGCATCGACTGACTTGGGTATTCCCATTGTGGCTGTTGCCGACGCAGGCGGATCCAATTTCAATAGGGCAACGGTAAAGGAGGTGTATGATTTTATCATCAATGAATTAAAGGCATCCATTCCTGATTTGCCGGTTCGCACCGTTAACCGAGCAAGGTTGGCAAAAACCGCAGGCTATTATTTATTGGGACAAACCTATTTCTGGATGGGTGACTATGCCAATGCGCTCGTTCAACTGAATTTGGCCCTTGCCTCCATGCCCAACCATACTGTAGGGGTTTCATTGTACAACTATAATACAGTCATGCCAAGCTGGATTACGACCGGTCAGGCATGGTTGGGCGCGAATAGATATCCTGCCCAAACACTCAGCAATGAAAACATCTATCTCAAAATAATGAGCTTGAATTTTGCTACGGCAAGAAATACCGTCTACCTGAAGCCTAATGTTT
>JBIJAE010000099.1:0-6173 GCA_044345895.1 Chitinophagaceae bacterium | reverse complement strand
ATGACTTCATTGATGATCCTGTTGTTGAACAGGTCAAGGTTGGTGAACGGCTCGTCGAGCAAAAGCAATCGTGGTTTTCCAACCAGCAAACGGGCCAGGGCAATGCGCTGCCGCTCTCCTCCGGATAGCTGGTGCACCTTGCGGTCCAGCAGGTGGTTGATCCGGCAAATCAGGTAAATTTCCCCTGCTTCCTCATCTTCCATTTTGTTGGCCATCTCCAGGAGTTCGTGCACACGGTAGTTGCTTCTCAACTCAAAATGTTGAGAAAGATAGGCAATGGCTGGGTGCCCTGGCAGCAGCACTTCATCTGGTCCTTTGATGCGTTGTCCTTCAAAATAGGCATTCCCTGAACTGGCTTGCACCAGTCCTGCCATCATCTTCATGACCGTACTTTTTCCAGAACCGGTTTCGCCCATCAAGGCAACTTTTTTGTTTGCTGAAATGAAAAAGCGAACATCTTTAACGAGCGTCCGGCCCTCTTCCTCTTTGCTGATATCTTCGACCGTAATCAAATGCATTGAAAATTTTTATTGATTGCTTAAATGCAAAAGTAATCCATATGCAGCCATTGCAGGTTTTAGCAGTGAAATAGTAGGCCCGAAGCACGTTTTCCTTTTAAAACGGCTGATTAACTTGCATTTCATTTGATTTTTTGCTAAAATTATGTTTCGGTACCTTTGTTATCCAATTCATTATCCTCTCTGGTATCTAGCCGGGCATTCCAAAAACCAACCAGAACAATGCAGCATACAAGTCTACTCATTGTAGAGGATGATTCTATTTTTCTCAATGCACTCGTTTGGCAACTGAGCAAGATGGGCTATGACCGGATGAATATCATGTCTGTAGCCAGTATTGCGGAAGCTGCAGAAATTACCAGTGAATTCGTTCCGGATGTCATCCTGCTTGACCTTAACATCAACGACTCGCATGGTGTTGAAACCTACAACAGCATCATCAAGCTTTACACAAACTCTGCTGTGGTAATTCTTTCTGGGATGAATGATGAGGACCTGGCACTTGATATTGTGAAAAAAGGTGCCCAGGATTATTTGCTCAAAAGCGACGTGAGCTCTAAAATATTGTCAAAGACCATTGAGTACAGCAAAGAGCGGAAAAACCTCATTGGGCAGCTGCAGATGTCTGAGCTGAAGTACAGAAATGTATTCAACCAGTCTCCCTTGCCAATGTTTATCGTTGAGCAGGATGAAAGAAAAATAATTCAGGCCAACCAGGCGGCAATCCTTTTTTATGGTTTTGGTGAAGCAGAAATACTTACTAAAACCATGGAAAGCTTTTCCATTGGGGAAAGGGTATTGATCAAAAAGGAAGAGGGTGCATTTCATTTTTCATGCGTTCACCAGAACAAGAAAGGCAATCAGCTGCATGTGGAAGTGCTTGGAAAAAAAATCAATGGGGAAGAAGGGGAGGAATACATTTGCCTGATCGTTGATAAAACTGCCGAGTGGGAGTTTGAGCAAAAGAAATACAAGGTCATTTCAGCCGCTCAGGAAAATGAGAAAAAGAAAATCGCAATGGAGCTGCATGACGGCCTTGTGCAATCCCTTGCTTTGTTGAGCATCTGGTTCAATAACCTCAATATATCAGAGGATCAAAAAAACCTCCGGGATATGTTTGTCAAACATTTGGACAATGCCATCAAGGAAACCAGAGGCATAGCTTACATCTTATCACCTCCTGACCTTGAAGAAGGTTTTCTGCATGCGCTGTCTACACTTACTGAAAGAATCAACAGGGTTGGCAACATGAAAGTTTATCTTGACGTTGACAATCGCGTTGAGGAAGAAAATTTCGGTAAAATCGACAAATTCAACCTTTACAGAATTGTTCAGGAATTTCTTAACAATTCTATCAAACACGCTGGTTCGACAAGACTGGACATACAGGTATCCAAAACAGACAATGGACTTTGTCTGGTAGCCGATGACCACGGGAAGGGGTTTGACATGGCTGACCATACAAATGGTTTGGGAATAAAAAGTTTGGAACACAGGATCAAGCTCGGGAATTTGCGTGGAGGTGTGTCAAGCAAAGTTGGTGAGGGCACCAAACTTGAGATACAGATTTGATTGATCTTACAAAAGCAATGGGATAAATGAATACGATGAATGATTTTAAATATGCTGTGATATGTGTCGATGATGATCCTTACATCCTTCAGATGCTTGGATTTCAGTTGGAAAAATTCATTGAAAAGAAAACAACCGTTGTTGAATTTTTTACCAATCCATTAGAGGCAATAGACAACATCAAACTGTTGATGCATGAGAAGATTGAGGTTATTTTTGTGATTGTCGATTATCAGATGCCGGGCATGAATGGTGCTGAGTTCATACGCACGCTAAAAGAGTTGTTTCCTGACATGAAGTTCATCATGCTTTCAGGGCAGGCAAGCGCGATCCATGTGGATGACCTGGTCAATGACAACATGCTGGAGTCTTTTGTATCCAAGCCATGGGATGAAAAAGAACTCTCTGCTATAGTAGACGATATATTCAAAAAAAAGAACACCCAAAAATAACCTACCCTAAGGAACAAAAAGAAATCGTATGAAGTTTAAGCTATTGCTGTTATTTTCTTTGATGCAATTGGCCTTTCAGGCCTCTAAGGCCCAAAATTCTAGCACACAATTCTCCGGGTACGGGTACCTTGAATATGAGCTTGATTTTTCCGGAGGCCCAACCTCTTATTTTTACCTGGGTGAGCACAGTTTTTTTGTCAACTCAAAACTAAACGATAAGATTTCTTTTCTTGGGGAATATGTGATACGCTTTAACGGTAATTCTGCTACCAGTTTTCTGCCCAGCATTGAAAGAAGCTTGGTCAAATACAACTACTACAAGAACCACAACATTATCGTTGGGAAAATCCATACTCCAGTAAATTATTGGAACGACAGTTATCACCACGGAAGGTTATTTTTTCCAGTAATGGACAGGCCCATATCGTTCAGCTACCTTGTTCCTCTTCATACCTTGGGTATACAGTTTCAAGGTCAGAATCTTGGAGATCTCAACTTTGGATATGATTTTGTAATTGGGAATGGCATTTCATCCACTGATATTTTGAGTGATGCAAAGAATACATCATTTACTGCGGCAGTGCACATCAAGCCAACAGATGGCATGCGCATCGGGGCATCTTTTTATTATGACTTCCTTGATAAAAACCGTTCTGGCATTCACAGCGGGCATGCTGCACCCAGAACACATTATACAGGTAAACTCTATACCGGAGCGCTGAATTATACCATGACCAGCCTGTCTTTTGCCAACTTCAACAAGTCTTATGAGATTCTCAACGAGTTTACCTACAATACCACAAGCACTGACAGCTTGGGATTGGCGAAAAATTTTGCTAATTTCCTCTATGCAGGCCTTCGCTTCAATGACAAGCATACCCCTTATGTAGTGGTTGATTTCATGAAAATAGCGAGCAATGATTTGCATACTTATCCCTATGAAGTAGGTACCTTCGGTATCGGGTATAAATATGAATTTAGCCCACTTGTTAACCTCAAGTCGCAGGTTCAATATGACAGGCAGATGGTCAACCATGCAAATCATAGCATCAAAAGGCATTTCGGTTTTGAATTTCAACTCGCCTACGGCTTTTAACCATGAGAAGAATCACCATCATCATTGCATTGGTTTTTTCCATCACAGGTGGTGGGAAGCTATTCGCACAGGCTTCGATGACTGGCATAACCGTCATTGGCAATAAAATTGGATTTTCAAGCAATACATCCAAAGAGATCAAACAAATATTCCGGGGTAAATATGCCAACTGGTCAACCAATATTCAGGTAATCATTGTACTGCCAGCTTCCAAGTCTGTTAGTGCAGAAGTTGTTGCTACAAGCATTTATGGGAATACGGTTTCAGGTGTGCAGAAATATTGGCTATCCCTTGTTTTTCAGGGTCGTGCAAACCCTCCTGTATTTCTTGATACAGATGAGGAAATCATCACTTATGTGAAAAAGACTCCAGGCGCTATTGGCGTTGTCTCTGTAGGCGCTCAAAATATTCCACGAAACATGGTCATTGGTATCAACAACTGATATGACAGGATTCTTTCAAAAAATTTCATTCAGGATCTGGCTCCCCTTTGCATTGACCCTTTCGTTGATGATGCTTGTTGTTGCCTTTTATTATCCAAGGGAGCAGGAAAAATTGTTTCGGGCAAACAAGGAAAGAGAGCTGAAAGAGCTTGCCAAAACAGTGGCCCTGGGTGTTGAACTTTCATTGCGGGCAGATGATTTTCAAGGCTTGAAAAAGACAATTGATTTTGTATCCGGCACTTCTGATTTTGAATTTGTAGCCATTATTGTGGAAGATAGCATTACAGCAAAAGAAAATGTTTTCATCAGCTATCCGGAAAAGCCCCAGGATGAAATTCTTACTTTGAATCCTGATTTGTACGTATATCAAAAATATCCATTCCGTACAGCAGATTTTGTTGGCAATATTCTAATCTCAGCATCAAAAGAAAAAATCAACGAACTGGTATTCAACCTGAACAAGCCTGTTTACATCATTCTCCCGATCATATTGGCGGTTTCTTTGTTGCTTTTCTTCATTCTTGCCCGCAGGATATCAAGGCCAATCCTTCAGCTCACCAAAACAGCAAAAGAGCTCGAGGCTGAAAACTATGCAGTAGTCATCCCTGTTACAAAACAGAAAGATGAACTGGGCGAACTGAGCAATGCATTTGCTTCCTTAAGGGATAGTCTTGTAGACCAGAAAGACAGAAATATGCAACTCACGTTGGGACTTGAGGATGAGATCAAGCTAAGGACAGCAGACCTTCAATCAACACAGCAAAAACTGATTGAGGCCCAGAAGGTTGCACGCATCGGGCACTATGAATATTTCTTTTCAGATGGGCACTGGGAAAGCTCTGATGTTTTAGATGAGATATTTGGTATCGATAAAAACTTCACCAAAGATTTGAAATCATGGAATGGGATTGTTGCTCCTGACTACCAGGAAGAGATGATGTCTTATTTTATTGACCTGGTGGCCAATAAGAAAAAATTCTCCAGGGATTACAAGATTCAACGCGTAAAAGACGGAGAACTCAGATGGGTCTATGGTTTGGGAGAATTCAAGTACAGTGAATCAGGCCTTCCTTATTCTTTGTCAGGAACGATCCAGGATATTACCGATAGAAAGCTGATTGAAGAAGAGGTAAAAAAACTTTCACTCGTTGCACGGCATACCTCCAACTGCGTAATCATTGCAGATGGCCAAAAGAAAATTCAATGGGTGAATGATAGTCTTATTCAATTGAGTGGATATTCTTTTGATGAAATAGTTGGTCGAACACCCAGGATGTTTCAGTTTGAAAAGACAGATCCTAAAACATTGGCATACATCAGCGAAAGACTGGGTAATGGTCTTTCCGTCAACACTGAAATCCTGAACAGGGGAAAGAAGGGCAACGAGTATTGGCTTGAACTTAATATCGTACCTATTACCGATGCCCATGGTGCACTTTCTGGTTACATTGCTGTTGAAACGGATATCACGGCCAGAAAAGCGGCTGATGAGGAATTGCTCAAGAGTCAGGAGGCGCTGAAGAAAATAAATGAAACGCTGGAACAAAAGGTGCTGGAGAATACCAAAAAGAACCTTGATCTTTCCAAGTCAATTGTAGAGCAGGAAAAACTGGCTACAATTGGTGAGATTTCTGCCGGTATTGCCCATGACCTGAACACGCCACTGGGTGCCATCAAAGTAGGAACAGAAAGTGTTCATTTCACTTTTGAGACACTGTTGGCCAACAATATTTCCAAATGCTCGGATGCACAACTGAAGAGGGCCATGGAGATTGCCAAAAGCAGAACGGTTGAGATATATGTGGGCGGGCTCCAGTTGATGCGCGAAAGAAAAGAAACCATTGCCTATCTCCAGGCAACTTACGGATCCGATCGGGAAAACCTTGGGCAGATTGCAGAGATGATGGTCAAGTGCCGCATCCTCGTGCAGGATAGGGAGATCATGGACGAGGTCTACAAATGGGACAACCCATTGGAAGTACTTGAATTGATCAACAATATCCAGATCATTGGCAACCTTTTGGATACCATCAAAACCTCTGTAGACAAGGCCAGCAAGGTTGTCAAGGATGTTCGATCTTTCATCAAGACA
>JBIJAE010000097.1:0-6235 GCA_044345895.1 Chitinophagaceae bacterium | reverse complement strand
GTCTATGATCAGTTTTGAGATGGATTCTGAAGCCTTGGCTTTCATCTCATTCCCGTAAGATCTAAACACGATATAATCCACGTCTGCAGCCTGTTTGCTGCTGGTACTGGTGAGGATATCAATGGTTGAGCTGTCTACGGGCGCACCGCTGACATACATCCTTATTTCATTTTCCGGACCAGTAATGTTGAAGTTGAATCTTGCAATGGCCTTACCATAAAACAGGTTGTTATCTGTTCTGTCTGTATTGAGCACCAGTAATTTCTTCGAAGTAGCACTGAGGTTGTACTTGAAATTCCTGAAGAAATGATGGTCCAGGCTTCCTTTAACGGTGGCCAGGTTGCCGTTGGCGTCTTTGAGCTGGATGGTGCCCAGGTTGATTTTTCCGGGCGAAAATTCAATCACAGGATCCGCCAGTGTATAGCTGCATTGGGTATATGCCACTGTAACTTTTGCGTTGGATACTTTAACTGAACCCGTAAAATCAGGTTCTTTTAGGTTTCCCGAAATACGCAGCTTTCCGTTTCCTAAACCTTCCATCTGGCTGAAAACAATGCCAAGGTAGGGCTGGAGCAAAGAAAGTTTGACGTTCACAATATCAATGTCAGTATCTATTTGTTGGTGACTGCTGTCTTTCAGGTCAAGTTTTCCTTTGACCCCAAATTGATAGTTGGGGTTATCAGACTCAAGAAAATAACTCGCCCGTTTCTCCTTGCTGTCCCAGAATGCGTTGATGGATGTCAGGCCGATAGAGTCATTCTCAAACCTTGTTTTATCCGTTTGGGCATTGAGGTAGAGTTTGAGGTTGTTGAATGGATCTTCAATGGTCAAGTCTCCGGAGGTGATGCCCTGTATCCTCGGCTCCTTTAGTACAAAAGGGATAAGTTCGCCCAGGTTCACCTTGTCAAGGGTAAGGATGATGGTCTGTTCCCTGTCAGCAGCCGGTGGGAGTGTGATCAATTCGATGGATTGTTCACCATTGGTTAGCCTGAAATTGCTGGCGTCAAATTTGGCTTTGCTGATCAACACTTCTCCATCCTTCTCAATGTTCCATGTTTTTTCATTGAACACAAGTGAAGATGGGTTGAAATGTACCAGGATGCCATCTTTCAGGTTGTTGACAGAAGCGGAAAGTTTTGCACCATACTGGGATGATTCAGAAAAAGTATTGATGTCAACAACAGAAACATCCTTTGAAGACCTGATGCGTATTTCATTGTTTGGGAAGAAAAGGCTGTCGTTGAAAACCACTGAACTTGTTTTGGATGCAATCACCAGGCTATCTGCTCCACCTGTAGCATTCATCTCAAAGTCATACACAGAGAGGTTTTTATAGACCAGTTTAGGGATCGTAGCTGTAAGGCTGAAATGTTTGTTTTTGGTATCGATGGTGCCCTCAATATTGCTGTAGTTCAACCCGCTGATGCCATTGTCAAGGACCTGTAAAATAGAAGTTGCATTTTTAAGGTCAAAACTGAAGTATAGGTCCTGGTCCTTTTTGGGAGGCGCAGATTTTTTGAAATAAAGTGGGTGGTAACTGCTGAAATATTGGTTAAAAGTGGCAGGCAGTTCCGAGAACTCAAAATGCCCCTGCATCTTTGCATCAATGTCTTTGCCCAGCAAGGTCAATGATCGGTAATCTTCTACCTGTTCAGCCTTGAAAGTGAGGCTGTCAAATACAAAGGCCTGATTTTCCCTGAACACAGTCAGGTCTGTAAAACGGGCAATACCATTGATGTTGTCAGGATTGTTACCTGTAAGATCCATCTGGGTTTTCCCTGAAAAAGTCAGGGGCATGCTGGTCAGGTTAAGTGCTTTCAGGTCAGAGAGATGAATTTGCGCATCCACTGTTGTCCTTGGCATTTTGCCACCAAGGTTTATCCGCGTGGAAAGCGAGACAATCAGGTTTTTGTCATCAATGTCCAGGGCCGTTTCAAGGATATTGTTCAGGTAACTTCCCCTTGCATTGATGTCAGTATAGTTATAGTTATTGAAAGACAGGTTGCTGAGGTTTGCATTAAAATTGATGCCAGTCCTGGTACTCCCGGAAACACTGTATTTTCCTGCAACATTCCCAAGCTGTTTTATTGTCAAGAGTTTTCCGGCTTCTAATCCATTGATCGTTCCGGTACTGTTATAATTCAATGCATTGGTGCCTATATGCTTCAAGTTTGTAAGGGTGCTTACACTACCCAAGGCGGTATTCAGCAGACCTTTAATATCCATGTTCTCACCCTTGGCCGTAACATCACCCCTGAAACTGATTGCACCCATCGGCACAAGATCAATGCCCAATGATTTTTTGAGGCTTGGCAGCAGGGTATACAGGTCCTTGGCAACACTGATGGCCGTTGCATTGGTCAGCCGATAGCTGGTTGTTTCTACTTCAGGAAGCCCTTCAATGTGGAGCTCGCCCGACAAGGCAGTGAGGTTGCCGTATTCAATCCTCATCTCTTTTGCCACAAGGTCTCTTACAGGGCCCGTTACTTTTCCATTCAGCCCCAGGCTGATGTTTTCACCCTTGAGGGCAGGAGCAAAAAAAGCAATATCCCTGAGGTTCACATTGCTGTTGGTGATGTTGCCCTCCATCCTGACTTTGTTGACAAAGTCTGCCATGTCGTCTATGAAATATTCATAGCCCATGGAAAAGGAATTGCCTATTTTGCTGTAAGGAGTTTCAATGGAGAGGTTGGTGAAAGCCATGATGGTAGGGTTCATCCGCACATTGGCCACCAAAGAACTGACTTCGAATCCGCTTCGCTCTTTTGTTTTCAGTGAAAGTTCACCAAACAAGGAGTCGTTGTCCAGCCGAAGGTTCTTGATGCCCGCGTTGATGGCTGCAAAATGCATGTGGGCACCATCAAAATAGTCGTAGGCATCTCTGCTGGTTTCAAGGTCAGTTTTGAAACTTCCAGATTGCAGGCTAATGGAGCTGGCCGTAATCTGCCACTGTGCAGGATTCCAGTACAATGTTCCATTGATCCTTTTTTCTGTTTTAGGAATCAGGGACTTGGGCCTTCTGCCAGTGTACTGGTGCAGGCCGAAAGAAGGTTGGTTGATGTCCAGCTTGTTGAGCTTGATTTTTTTGTTTTTCAGGTCGATGAGGTCTGCTGAAAGCGAAAGCGTTGCAATGCTCAAGTCCTGGTCTTCGCCACGCCATTGGTCATTTACCTTGTACCTGATCTTTTTCAAATCCAGTTTGGAGATATTCAGTTTAAGATCAGTGGGCTTTCCATTGCTGGTCTTTCCTGAAGAAAATGCATCCAGGATAAATTGGTAATTCCAGGTGCTGTCTTTGCGGTACGTATTGATATAAACATCTTCTAGCCCGGCATAGCTGACGACAATATCTTTTTTCAAGAAAAACCAGTTGCTGATGTTCAACCTGATTTGGCTTGCATGCAAGAGGGTGTCATTTGAACGGTCCTTTACCAATAGGTCGTTGATGGCAAATTTGTTGAAAAGGGAGAAGTTGACGGACCCGATGCTGATGGGTATGTTCAGGTTTCTGCTGATGGTCTTTGTGGTATAATCCACAAGCCTGTTTTGAACATAGGGGATTTGGATAAGCATCCACAGGATCAGCACCAAGACAATGATGCCGCCCAAAACAAAAGAGCCTATTTTAACTGCTGTTCTCAGAGGATGAGTTTGTGGTAAAGTTAACCAATCCCCACTATAGAATGACCTCTGCCAGAGGAATTAACCTTTAATTGAATCTGAAAAAAATATCAATAGGCAGCTGCGTGATCATCGCCCCGTTTATCGGCTACCGCTTCAATTGACTTTATCTTCTTTCCGTTCCATTCCAGTTTGATGACCTCTGTTCTTCCAATCTGCCCACGGTTGGTAATGGTATAGCCCATTTTTTCCAGAGAAGTTTGCAGGTTTTTGGGGAAATCATTTTCAACCATCACCTGGTCTGGAAGCCACTGGTGATGAAACTTTGGATTGTTGACCGCATCAAGACTGGACTGCTTGAAGTCGATGATGTTTACCAGGGTTTGAAAGACCGATGTGGGGATGGTTGTGCCACCAGGAGTGCCCACCACCAGCCAGGGTTTCTTGTCTTTTAGCACAACAGTTGGGGTCATGGAACTGAGCATTCTTTTTCCGGGGGCAATGGCATTGGCTTCCTTGCCAACCGCACCAAACATGTTGGGTACACCAGGCTTTACACTGAAATCATCCATCTCATTGTTCAACAGGAAACCAGCACCGCCAACAACTGTCTTCGATCCATATCCTCCATTGAGGGTTGTTGTTACACTGACCACATTACCGAATTGGTCTGCCACAGACAAATGGGTGGTTTCATCGCTTTCCGGATTGACCTTGCCAGGCTTAACCATATCACTGGGGGTTGCCTTTCCCGGAATGAAATCCTTCATCCTTTCCTTAAGGTAAGCATCACTGGCAAGGGTCTTCATGGGCACTTTTACAAAGTCCTTGTCTCCCATGAATTCTGCCCTGTCTGCATACGCCCGTCTTTCCACTTCAATCATCAGTTGCACGGCAGCAGGAGAGTGAAATCCCATAGACGCGATATCCCTGTCTTCAATCATTTTCATCATTTGCTGCATCAGCAAACCGCCACTGCTGGGCATGGGCATGCCGATCACGGTATGGCCTTTGTAGTCAAAGATGATGGGATCTCTTTCTGCTGCCCTATAATTTTTAAGATCATCCAAACTGATTTTTCCACCACCTCTTTTCATTTCCTCTGTGATCAGCCTTGCGGTTTCGCCTTCATAAAAACCTTTCATGCCATTGTCGCGAATCCTTGAAAGGGTTGCGGCCAGGTCTTTCTGCACCAGCGTATCGCCTGCTTTCCAGGCCTTGTCTTTTACAAATGCAGGACGAACGGTATTGTATTTTTCAAAAGCTGATTTGCTGCCATTCAAAGACCTGGCTTCAGCTGCCGTGATCACAAATCCTTTGTCAGCGAGTTCGATGGCTGGTTGTATCAGGTCTGCAAAACCAAGCTTGCCATATTGGTGTGATGCAAAAAGCCCTGCAACTGTTCCGGGCACACCACTGGCAAGATGGCCGTTCTGGCTGAGGTTCAGCATAGGATTGCCATCCTTGTCGAGGTACATGTCGCGCGAGGCGCTGCCTGGAGCCTTCTCTCTGTAATCAATGGAAATGGCCTTCCCTTTGTTTGTATAAGCAACGAGGAATCCGCCTCCACCGATATTGCCTGCTCCTGGATAAACAACTGCCAACGCCAATTGTGTGGCGATTGAGGCATCAAATGCATTTCCCCCTTTTTTGAGGATTTCCAGGCCCACCTGGCTGGCCAGTGGGTGAGCCGATGAAACCGCGCCTTTGCTGCCATTGGCCATCTTGTTGATGGTGTATTGATAGGGATTGATCTGAGCCGAAGCCATGCAAGACAACAAAACCAGTGTCAACGCCATCAACAGATGGGCAGTGTGCAGACGGGAGGAAATCTTTTTCATCCTGTAAAGATAGAAATCATTTTAAAAGAATATGGCATCTGCCTTAGTTCTTAAGCCCTATTTGATTATTTTTATTGACTTAACCAAGCTACTGTTCTGATGAAAATATTTTCCATGCGCTCGCTTTCGTTACTCCGGTTCTTGCTGATTATTGTATTGAATTTTTCGCTTCAATTCGGCGCTACTGCACAAAAGCAGGTGGCTGCCAGCAGCAGTGAAATCCTGCACGCCATGAAGCGGTTGAATGTGTTGGGTACTGTCATGTACATCGCTGCCCATCCAGACGATGAGAATACCAGGTTGCTGGCTTATATGGCAAGGGACAGAAACTACAAAACTGCCTATCTCGCCATGACCCGCGGTGATGGCGGACAGAACCTGATAGGGGATGAACAAGGCATTGAATTAGGGATGATCAGAACCCAGGAACTGCTTGCCGCCCGAAGGGTGGATGGAGCAGAACAATTTTTTACCCGTGCCTATGATTTTGGATTTTCAAAAAGAACCGAAGAGGCGCTGGCCATGTGGGACAAACAAAAAGTACTGGCCGATGCAGTTTGGGTGATCCGTAATTTCAAACCCGATGTCATCATCACCAGGTTTCCCGAAGACAGCAGGGCCGGGCATGGGCACCACTCCGGATCTGCTGTCATTGCAAGAGAAGCTTTTGTGGCTGCTGCTGATCCCAAGATGTTTCCAGAGCAATTTAAGTTTGGTGTTGGCCCATGGAAGGCCAGGCGCATCATGTGGAATACCTTCAGTTTTGGTTCAAC
>JBIJAE010000006.1:0-23003 GCA_044345895.1 Chitinophagaceae bacterium | reverse complement strand
GCAAATCCTTGATCAGGATGCCGCTTTCAAGGCCGCTTTTACAGCCCTGACTCCCGGCAGGCAACGTGGCTACAATTTGTTTTTTACAGCAGCTAAACAACCAGCTACACGCATCACCCGCATTGAAAAATACAGGCAGCAAATCCTGGACGGGAAAGGAATCAACGATTGCACTTGCGGACTTTCCAAAAAAATGCCCTCCTGCGATGGTTCTCACAAAACGATTCGTTAACTGAGATTGAAAGCCACCTTGGACTAAGATTCACCCATTACAAAAGTTGATTGACCCCGTTAGTGTGATCGCAGAAAACCAATCGCCTTCTCATATGCATCAGCTGTCGCTTCTGCATTGAACTTGGGATTGCTGGGATTCGCAAACCCATGACCTGCATCATATTTATACGTGTTGAGTTTTTTGCCGGCAGTTTCCATGTTTTTTTCAAATGCAGTCACCATCTCCGGAGAGGGCGACCTATCCTGGTTTCCGAAGAAACCAATGATGTCACACTGGATATTTTTCAGTTTTTCCATATCGGTCTCGGGTCTGCCATAAAACATGATACTGCCTTTCATTTTTGCTCCCCCAAGAATAGCCGTTTGTAAACTCCACATGCCACCAAAGCACCAACCCACGCTGTAGATGGCAGCATCGGCTCCGGCCTGTTGAATGGCGCCGCGGATGATGTTGGTCATTCTTTCCGGCTTGGCTTCTCTGGTCAACTTCATGGCGGAGTCAGGTGTGTGGGCAACTTTTCCGTCATACATGTCAATGGCCAATACATTCATGTCTTTGAGGTCACTGAAATATTTATCGGCTTCTTGTTTGATCTGGTCGTTCAATCCCCACCATTCCTGGATAACGATCAGCCATTTATTTGATTTTTTCTTTGGGGCCAGGTAATAGGCATTGGCTTGCACGCCATCCGATACATCAAATTTGATCATCTTCCCCTGGAGGTCCTGGGCCAAAACTTGCAAGGGTGCATCGTGCATCAAGCCAAATGCAGGTGTTGATGCCTCGTTCAAATAAGCTCCCACTGTTTCGGTTTCCATGCATGAAATAATCTCAGCTTTGCTGACAAAAGCACGGCTTGTCTGTTTTGCCTTCCAGCCAGACCAGCCCAATGAAAGTGCAATTAATCCGAAAAGGCAGAGTACTTTTTTCATGACCATTGTTTAATTTTATAACCAATAGTATGCAAAACTGTTCAAACAATATTTACATTGGGCCATGAAATCAGAAAATTTGTCCCTTTCAGCATTTTCTGAATCTCTTTCTGCAGCTGCCAGGAAAAAAGCTGAACGCCTTAACGTTCGGGAATGCGATGAGCATCCAAAGGGTAGCTTTGTTGCTTACGTTGATGAAGGCGATCAAAGCTATGATGCCACGGTGTCCCTTGGAAAAAACAAACTGATTATTGCCCATGCTTGTGATTGTGGTAAGGGAAATATGCTTTGCATACACCGGATAGCACTGCTCCTTCACCTATCCAATGGCGGATCAAAAAAATCATCTCCGAAGATTCCCAAATCAAAGAAAAAGTTACCCCATGAAGTGGTACTTGAAAAAGTTGATGCAGAAGAGCTGAAAGCATGGGTGGCTTCCCTCTTTGTTAAGAACAAAGACCTCGAATTGGCGTTCATGAATCATTTTAATCCCGAAGTAAAAACATATACCATTGAAGATGCAATATTGCTTACGGTACAGGCACGGAAGGCTGTAATCAAAAACAGACGAAAGGCAGAAGTCTCTGAAGTCAAAAAAATAGTTGGACTCTGGAAAGAGCTCCATCAGCCAATCGTAGATGCGTACCGGGCTGATTTGGTTGACCAGAAAATGTTTGATGTCTTCAATGCTTTGCTGCAGAGCATAGCTGATCAACACAATTCGATTGAAACTGGTAGCAAAGCTATCGTCAAGTATTTGAACGATTTATTGCGACAAACCGTTGAGCCAGTTCGAAATCTTGTGCTCGATGATGGATGGGAAAAAGCTGTTGGACTTTTTGTCAAGAAAATAGGGGGCGAGTCTATTCAATTGTCACTAGCTTATGTTGGGTTTCTGGTAGAGCTCGCAGGTGTCTGCAGCCCAGAAAGGGAGCTTGCTATTGTTGAACAATTATTGGCAAGGTTTAAAAAGCTCGGTAGGCTGGATCATTTTGTCCCTATCCAGGAAATCAAGCAGCTGCTTGACATTGCTGTTAAGGTGAAGCTTTTTGAAAAATATGCCGATCTGTTCATTCCCTTGTTGTACCAGAATGAATTTAACCTGATGTTGATTGATACATTGATTACTTGCAAGATGTTTGATCGGGCAGAGCGTATCGCACTGGAGCAAATTAAACGAAATGTGAGAAGTGAATTTGATTATGCCTATTATAAAAAACTGAAAGAAATATATGTCTTGTCTGGAGATTTGCAGCGCTTGCCTCGGGTCATAGAATTCACTTTCCCCATTGATTACGATTATGAAGATTTTCTCTTCATGCAATCGCACATCGAACCGAAGGAAAAGCAAAAGCAATGGACAGATACAATTTATAAGAAGGCAAAAATGTCTGCACTAAATAGAAACGAGTACGCAGAAGATTTCTGCTTTACATATCTTTATTTTGAAAGCAAATTGAAGGATATGGTCCAGCTGATCAGCGATACATGGGACTATCAGACTGTGCTCTACTATTTTGATGAGATGCATGAAGCTGATCCTGTAAATCTATTGAACAACATCATAGCGCGTTCAAACAACAAGCCCAGCTGGTATATTGAACACAAGGAAGTGGAAGAAAGGAAATGCTATGAGCCGCTGGCAGAAAAAATCATCTCAGCTTACACTATTGAAGACATAAAAAATGCAATTTCCTTCATAGAGAAGAACAATCATCATCCGAGAAAGGGGAGATTCACTGCTTTTCTTGAATCAAAAATCAACTGATCAGACGTTTGTTTTTCATTCCAATGAAACGCTGATCACTTGATCAGCCCACCCACATTGCCTGCAAAGATTTTCACAGCAATGGCCAACAGCACTACGCCAAAAAATTTCCGAACGGCCAACATGCCGGCCTGCCCAAGGATTTTTGAAATGAAATCCAGCGAATGCAAGACCAAGTAAACAAAAACCACATTGATGAGGATGCCCAGCAAGATGGGCAATTCACTGTAGCTGGAACGAAGCGAAATGATGGTGGTAAGTGTTCCGGAACCTGCAATCAGCGGGAAGGCAATCGGAACCACCGTTCCCGATTTGGGATTGGCATCACCCTTGAAAAACTCAATGCCCAAAACCATTTCAAGCCCGAGAATGAAGATCACGATCGACCCACCTACTGCAAATGATTTCACATCCACGCCCAAAATGCCTAAAAATTTCTCTCCAACAAACAGGAAGAAAATCATCAATCCACCTGAAATCAAGCTGGCCTTCATTTCATGGATGCCACCCATTTTTTGCTTGAGTGACAACAATAAAGGAATGGATCCGATGATGTCGATTACGGCAAAAAGGGTAAAGCTGATGGTGAGGATTTCGTCGAAATTCATATTTGAAATGTTGAGGGAGGTGTAGGGAGGTTGAGAGACGTTGAGAGACGTTGTTGCATTAGCAAATTAATATTTTTCCTTCAAAACTTCCCTCCACCTCCCTCAACCCCTTCAACCTCCCTCAACCCCTTCAACCTCTTCAACCCCTTCAACTCCCTCAACCACTACAGCCTCACCCCAAAAACATAGTTCCTCCCCCTGGCCGTATAACCCATGACTTCCTGGTACTGCTGATTAAAGATATTCTTGCAGCCTGCATAGAGCCTGATCTTTTTGCCCAACTGGTACTGCGCAAAAACATCTGTTGTGTTGAAGGCATCCAGCTGCTTTGGTTTGCCACCATAGATGGGTTCAAAACGTTTGCCGGCAAAACGCTGTGCAATCGACAGGTAGAGCTTGTTGCTGAGTTGGTATCCTGCAGAAATATTCAGGTTGCTTTGAGGAACCCTGAACAGGTGCGAATAAGTGGTATCTCCTTTGGCGGTATAGCTCCATGTGCTGGCATTGTAAACAAAATTGGTGGTGGTCACTTCACCTTTCAGGAGGGTATGGTTCATCTTGATGTTCCATTTTCCGGCGGCATATCCGGCTTCCAATTCAAGGCCACGGTCTTTTTGAATGGCATTGTTGAAGTACTTGTTGTTGATAAAATCATAATCAATCCCATTGCGAAGCGTGCGTGAGAATCCTGTTATCCTTGCATTGAATGCTTTGTTGCCGACATATTGCAGCGAAACTTCAGTGCTGACAGAAGTTTCAGGATTAAGGCTTCTATTGCCTGAATATCCATCATACAACTGGTACAAGGTAGGCGCTGTAAATGCAGAAGAGAGGTTAAAAGCAACCTTGAATTTTTCTGCAATGATATAAGAAGGGTTGATGGTATAGGTCATGTTGTTTCCAAACCGGCTGTGCTGGTTGAAACGGAGGCCCGACTCCAGGTTGAATCCTCTCTCATTGTTGTAAACGGCTGAAGCAAACCCGCTGCTGATGGTGGTCTTGGCGGAATCATCAGAAAGCGTGTTTTCATATTTGCCCCAGCTGCTCAGGGAAAGATAATATTGGTCAGTGTTCTGCCACCTGTGTTCAAGCCCGATCAATAATTTGACATGTTTGCTGAGGTCAACATTGCCCAGAGCTTCCAGATATGATGAGCGGCCCTTGTAATCTGACTGGATGAATTTGGCGAATCCATTGAGTGAAATTGAATCATCAAGATAATTCCTGGAGCTGTTGTTCAGGCTGTAGTTCAGGCGAAGAATTCCTTTCTCTAGTTTCCTTGCGATGCCTGCATTGAATTGGAGGTTTTGGTTTTCAACCGTAAAATCTTTTGCATCCTTGAAGGCAGACTCATCAAGGTCGTTATTGT
This sequence comes from Chitinophagaceae bacterium, assembly GCA_044345895.1. Taxonomy (GTDB): domain Bacteria; phylum Bacteroidota; class Bacteroidia; order Chitinophagales; family Chitinophagaceae; genus Pollutibacter. The sequence continues at coordinate 18,091 of JBIJAE010000006.1, read as the reverse complement.
ATTGGCTCCACTGCATCCCTGTGTTCCATGACCATTTGCTTTTGCTTGTAGAACTGAACTGTGCCAGCAGAAAGGATTGCTTCATGCCATCCTTGTCAAAGCTTTTGTTTCTGCTTGTGTCAAGGGCTGCAGAAAAACCATCTGAGCTTGAACGGGTGTACTGCAATTTGTACCGGATGTTTTTTGCTGTTCCCGAAGAAGACAGGTCCATGGATCTGGTACCAAAAGACCCTGCGCTCAAATGCAGTCCTACAGCAGGTTTTCCTGATTCATTTTTTCGTGTGATGATGTTCACCACACCGGCAACAGCATCTGAACCATAAAGGGTAGACTGTCCACCTTTTAGAATTTCAATCCTTTCTACTTCGCCCAAGGGCAGGAAATTCAGGTCAAATGTTGACCGAATGGTGGAACCGTCATAGGCCGGAAAGCCATCCACCAAAACAAGTGTCTTTCCTGTTCCGCCGCCGCGCACATAAAGATCATTGTTGGTTCCCGGTGCATTGTTGGCACCAATGATGGTGATGCCCGATTGCCGGGCCAGGAGCTCACCCAAAGAAGCAAAAGGAGAGCGTTCAATCTCTTGCTTGTTGATGACGGTCATTACCTTTCCGGTATTGACCTGTTTCTGTGGAAACCTGTTGGCAGTTACCACAATTTCGTTCAGTTGTTTGCTTGAATCTGATTGAGCACTTGCACCAACTGCTACAAAGAGCAGGCATGCGATGAAGAATTTTTTGGTCATAGTGTTGGTTGACTATGAACCTTCGGATGTACAGAAATGGTTGACTGCTGCAGCAGAAAATTCATCCCAGCTTTTCTCCCGAAAGCCCTGGTTAAAAATGATGCATCAGGCAGGTCTTCTGGCTCAACCCCATTTCCGGCCTTCCCGCTTGCGCAGTGGCTTGTGGAGGAAATGGTCCCGCCGGGGGCGGGATGGTTTATACAGCTACGGGGATAGCGCCGGAATGGAACCGGACTTCCCTTTTAATGAATTTCGTTTGCACGATTTTCAACCGTAATGCAAAGCGAAGATAAGTCCTGGCTTGTATGTCATTCAAAGAGGATGTCCACACCCTGTGGATTTCAACTGAATGCCGGCTTTTTATTATCTTCAACCCATGACCAAACCAAGCAAACCCCAACTCAACCTCTTCGACATAACCATGATTGTCATCGGACTGGTGATTGGCATGGGCATATTCAGGACAGCATCAGACTCTGCGCGTGCCGCCATCACGCCCAATGTGTTTTTTATCAGTTGGATAGTTGGTGGATTCATCGCCCTCTGCGGAGCACTCACCTATGCAGAAATTGGATCAAGGTATCCCATCACCGGTGGGTATTACAAGATCTTCGCCACCTGTTACCATCCCTCCATTGCCTTCGCGGTCAATTGTATCATCCTTATTTCCAACGCAGCCTCTCTCTCTGGGGTGGCATTGATCGGCAGTGAATATATTTCACAGATTATTTTTGCCGTTCCGCCTTCAGACTTTGTCAAGGCCCTGATTGCCATGGTGGCCATTGGCATGTTTTATGGGATCAATTTATTAGGACTGCGCATGAGTTCCACCACCCAGAACATCCTGATGCTGATCAAAATTTCCATGATCCTGCTGATTGTATCTGCCATCTTTTTTCCTGTCGCCAATACCCAACCTGTGATTGAGATACCACAAGGCGACTTCAAGTTCATCGACTATGTAAAATCTTTTGGCCTGGCGTTGATTGCTGTTTCCTTCACCTATGGCGGCTATCAGCAAACCATCAATTTTGGTGATGAGGTTAAGAATCCACAGAAGAATTTGCCCCGGGGTATTTTCATTGGTATCATGGTGATTATCCTGCTCTATCTTTCAGTCAGTTATGCCTATTACCGTGTCATTGGATTTGAAGAATTGAAAAATGCAAAAGGCATTGCCGCCATTGTTGCCGAGAGGATGTTCGGCCCCACCGGACGCTATGCATTTTCAATTTTATTGTTCATTGCTGTATTGGCCTATGTGAATGTTTTGTTGCTCAGCAATCCGCGTGTGATGTATGCCATGAGCCAGGATGGAATTTTGCCCAAAGCATTTGGAAAAAAAGATGAAAAACGCGATGTGCTCACTGTGAGCCTCACTGTTTATGCGGTGATCAGCGTAGTGGTGCTTTTTTTTGCAGATACCTTTGACAAGATCCTGAGCTTCACTATTTTTCTGGATTCCATCGGCATGGCATTTTCTGCAGCCACCATATTTATCATCAGAAAGCGCACACAACACCTCGACAAGTCGCAGATTTATTCCATGCGCTTTTTTCCGGTGATGCCAGTGATTTTCATTGCCGCCTATGTTTTTGTTGCAACCAATATTGCGATCGACAAACCAGAAACAGCATTGACTGCGACAGCAGTATTGGCAGGATTTTTGTTGCTGTTTTTCCTGACCAGAAAAAAGAGAAATAGCCATGCATAACGAAGCCCAAGACATCTCTTTCATCATCAATCACCTGGGTGAAGACCATGCTTCCTATTTCAATGCCATCGCGCCACCCATCGTTCAAACCAGCAATTTTGCTTTTGAAACCGTTGCTGATATGCGCAAGGCTTTTGAAGATGAGATGGGTGGGTATCTCTATAGCAGAGGCCTGAATCCAACGGTGGACATCCTCAGAAAAAAACTGGCTGCACTGGATGGGGCAGAAGATGCATTGGTCTTCAACAATGGCGCTGCGGCTACCTTTGCAGGGATTGTCGCCAATGTAAAAGCCGGAGACCATGTCTTGAGTGTGACCCATCCCTATTCCTGGACGGTACACCTGTTTGACCAGATCCTGTCAAGGTTTGGTGTTACAGTAACGTATGCTGATGGTGCAGATGCATCATCATTCCTTTCTCATGTGCAAGACAACACTACCTTGATTTATCTTGAATCTCCCAATTCCTGGTGGCTGGACATTCAAGACCTGCGGGCTATTGCTGCCTTTGCAAAACCCCGGGGCATCATCACCCTGATTGACAACAGCTACTGCACACCGCTTTACCAAAAGCCGATTGAATTGGGCATCGACATTGCTATGCAAACGGCAACCAAGTACATCGGTGGCCACAGCGATACGCTGGGCGGCGTGCTTTGCGGCACTGCAGCCATGATGCGAAAAATATTCAACAGCGAATACCTCTGTGCAGGGAATGGCATTCAGCCTTTCAATGCCTGGTTGTTGTTGCGGGGTTTGAGAACCCTTCCGGCAAGGATAGACAGGATTACGGCTTCTACGCAAAAAGTACTGGCCTACCTCAAAACGGTGGAGCGCATTGAATCCCTGATCTTTCCGCTTGATCCATCCTATCCACAGTTTGCACTGGCCCAAAGCCAGATGAAAAACGCCTGTGGATTGATCTCCTTTTATATCAAAGCGCAAGAAATTCAGGAAATTGAAACTTTCTGCAATTCCCTCCAACATTTCCGGATGGCGGTGAGCTGGGGCGGTCATGAGTCACTGGTAATCCCCAAGTGCGCGGGCATACCACAGGATCAGTTTTACCCACTCAATCCTACACACCGGTTGGTTCGGCTCTATGTAGGCCTTGAGGATCCTGAATTCCTGATCAGGGACCTTGATCAGGCTTTTAGGCGCATTGGACTGTTGTAAGCGGTCGCAGAAAGGGACGAACGATTTTGATAATCCCCCTTTTAGTTGAATCTTTGCACTGAATTTCAGGAACCTCCTGGAAAGTGATGATTCAACTCAATTCTATGATATCGAGGGTTTTAACAGGTCTTTTCTTTTTCACTGCCATTTCCGGAGCATTCGGTCAAGACAACAAATGGGACCTCAGGCGTTGTGTGGACTATGGTATGAAGAACAATATAGGTGTAAGGCAAGCGGCCATTCAGGTGGAACAGGCTGAAATTGCTTACCAGCAATCATCTTTGCAAAAACTTCCCAGCCTTTCCTATGGCCTGACACATGGTTTCTCTTTTGGCCGTACGCTCGACAGAACCACCAACGTATTCACCAGCCGCTCGGCCATGTTTGAACAGATGTCCATCTCTTCCAATGTATTGCTGTTCAATTTCAACAGCAGAAAAAATACCGAGGCTGCCAATAAACTCAGTCTGGAAGCCGATAAGGCTGCGGTAGACAAGGCCAGCAATGATATTGGACTGAACATTGCACAGTTCTACCTCCGCGCATTGCTGAGCTATGAACAGATTGAGATCAGCCGCATTGTATTGGAGCAAACCAATGCACAGTACAAGAACACCCGCAAACTCGTTGACGCAGGAAGCCTTCCTGAACTCAATGCTGCAGAGCTTGAGGCAACTGTTGCCCGCGACAGCGCTACCTATGTCCAAGCCAAGTCGCAGGCAGAGCTGGACAAACTTTCGCTCAAATCATTGCTCAACCTCCCGGCTGATCAGCCTTTCGAACTGGTGATCCCTCCTGTAGACAAGATTCCCGTAGACAACCTGCTGGAGATCCGTCCTGAAGATGTTTACCAGACAGCCCTTTCTTCTCAGCCCCAGATTCGCTTGAATGAACTCAGGAGAAAGGCCGCTGAAAAAGGCGTTCTCGTGGCACAGGCACAGATGAAACCATCCATTACCGCTTTCGGGCAACTGGCCAGCAATTTCAACCAGTTCCTTTTGAAAAGCACAGGTATACGTTACTTGGGCGAACAGAGTACAGGCGCTTACATCAAGCAAGGAACCACACAGGTACCTGTTTACGCACCCAATTACGATATCAATTTTGTTGACCGCAAGTTCGGTGAATATTTTAATGGCTACGGAAGACAACTGAGAGACCAGTTCGGACAAGGTCTTGGCATCTCCATCAATGTTCCCATTTTCAATGGTGGACAGGCCCGTGGCAACATGAAAAGTGCAAAGCTTGATATCAAGCGCAGTGACCTTGCCATTGAAAGGGATAAGCTGCAACTGAAGCAAGACATTTACACCGCTTATTACAGTGCCACTGGGGCTTTTCAAACATTTGTGGCAAGAGAAAAAGCAGTGACCACCGCCCAACGGTCATTTGACCTCGCCAGCAGAAGGTATGAACTGGGTGTCATGCAAACCATCGAATGGCTGAACAACCAGAACAATCTTACCAGGGCAAAAGTGGACAGGGCGCTTGCGCAGTATGAATATGTATTCAGAATGAAAGTCCTTGAATTCTACAAAGGACAGGGGCTTCGTTTATAATCAAGTAAAGAAAAAGAAATGAACAAAAAATGGATCTGGATCCTTTCAGGAATTACAGTTGTGGTTGTCACACTGTTGGTGTTGAAACAGAAAGGCATCATTGGAAAAGACGAAGGCACAAAAGTGGCGGTTGAAAAGGCTTCCCGCAAAGACATCACTGAAGTGGTCACCGCGAGCGGAAAAGTATATCCTGAAATTGAGTTGAAAATCAGTCCGGACATATCTGGGGAAATCATGCAGCTCACTGTTCAAGAGGGTGATAGCGTTAGCAAGGGGCAACTGCTGGCCATGGTCTATGCAGACATTTATGCCACACAGCGTGATCAGGCTGCAGCCGGTGTTGCACAGCAATTGGCACAGGTTGAAAATGCAAGTGCTTCCCTGGGATCCTTCAAGGCGAGGCTGGAACAGGCAGAGCGCCAGTACAATCGCCAGAAGCAGTTGTTCCAGGAAAAAGTGATCTCCAAACTTGAGTTTGAGCAGGCTGAAAATGCTTTCCTTACTTCAAAGGCTGATTACAGTGCAGCATCACAATCCATCAAAAGCGGTCAGGCGGGTGTAGCCAGTGCAAGGGCCAGTTTGCAGCGTGCCAACAAGGACCTTGGCAGAACCAGTGTATTTGCACCGATGGATGGAATCGTTTCGCTCCTGAATGTAAAAAAAGGAGAGCGCGTGGTGGGCAACTCAATGATGGCGGGTACTGAAATGATGCGCATTGCAGACATGCGTGTGATTGAAGTGAGGGTAGACGTGGGAGAGAACGATATTCCCAAAGTAACCATTGGTGATACAGCCCTGGTTGAAGTGGATGCTTACAACAAAAGGAAGTTCAAGGGTGTGGTAACACAGATATCCAGCACAAGCCGTGGTACAGGTGGTGCTGTTTCGACTTCATCCTCTGATGTAACCAATTATGAGGTCAGGATCAGGTTGATTCCTGCTTCTTATGCCGACCTGATTGACCCGGCAAAACCAAAGAGTTTTCCATTTCGTCCGGGGATGAGCGCCAATGCTGATATCCAGACCAATACCCATGCCAATGTCATTTCTGTTCCCATCAATGCAGTCACCACCCGCGACAGGTCGGATACTGCTGCAGTCGGAAAAGAAGTAAAAAAAGAAAAGAAATCAGGTCCACCTGAAGAAACTGCTGGTCCAGAAGTGACCATCAAGGATATAGATGCCCTGGATGAAGTAGTGTTTGTATTGCAGAAAGATGGAACAGTGAAAAGAGTTAAGGTCAAAACAGCCATTCAAGACATCAACAACATTGAAATCCTTGAGGGTATCAAAGAAGGCGATGAAGTCATCGTAGGACCCTATACAGTTGTCAGCAAAACACTCCGGACTGGCATGAAAGTTACAGTGGTCAAGAAGGAAGAGTTGTTTGAGGTGAAGAAGTGAATTGAGGGTTGAGGGGTGTAGAGGTTTAGGGGTTTAGAGGTGTAGAGGTTTAGGGGTTTAATGGTTTAGGGCTATTGAGATAAGTGTTTACTTGTTCAGGTATAAGGCATTATCTTTGCCATCCCCTAAACTCTTACACCCCTAAACCTCTACACCTCTAAACCCTTACACCTTTAAACCCTTACACCCTTATTCCCTAAACCATTAAACCTCTCCACCTCTAAACCCTTCAAATGACAATCGGCGTAATCGGCAGTGGCAGCTGGGGATCAGCTTTGGTAAAAATCCTTACAGACAATGAACACCAGGTCATCTGGTGCGTGCGTTCTGAAAAGTTGGCCGAGCATATCCGTACCCGTCACCACAATCCCAAATACCTCAGTTCCGTATATTTCGATAGCAAGGTATTGTCCATCACCACTGATCCTGCAACGGTGTATGCAGAAGCGGAAGCAGTGGTAATAGCAGTTCCCTCTGCTTATGCAGAGGGCTATATCGAGCCCTATCTGCAGCAGATAGCCAAGGGGGTTAAGATCGTCTCTGCAGTAAAGGGAATGCTTCCTTCAAAGAACATGCTCCTGAATGAAAGGTTAACAACCGTGCAGGGCTTCGATCTGAACAATTATGTTACCATCATGGGTCCCTGTCACGCCGAAGAAGTGGCAGGTGAAAAGCTTTCCTACCTCACTTTCGCTGGAATCAATCCCCAGGTTACACAATCCATTGCAACTTGTTTTAAGACATCCTATATCAATACAGTGCTCAGTGAAGATGTTACGGGTGTTCAATATGCCGCTGTGCTCAAGAACATCTATGCCTTGGGTGCAGGCATTGCCCATGGCTTGGGGTATGGTGATAATTTTCAGAGTGTATTGGTGGCCAATGCAGCAGGAGAAATGTCGCGTTTTTTGAAGGCGATTTCCGGTGAGGGTTCATCTTGTGTCAATTATTCTTCTTCGGTTTATTTGGGTGATTTACTGGTTACCTGTTATTCGCTTTTCAGCAGGAACCGTTCCTTTGGAAACATGATTGGCAAAGGCTATAGTGTAGAAGCCACAAAGCTGGCCATGCAAATGATTGCAGAAGGGTATCCTGCCTCAAAATGCATTGCTGAATTGAACGGGAAGGCTGGTGCAGACATGCCGATTGCCGCTGGTATTTACAGCATACTCTGGGAGGCAGAAGATCCGATCAGGGCCTTTGAAAAAATCGAAGCGGTATTGGTCTGATCAATCTTCCAGAAAGAAAAGGGATGACGCGATTCCGTCTGCAAAAAATCTTCCTTCGCCTGATAGTACCCAAGCGTTCTCTGTTGCAATTATTTTTCCTGACTGAATGAACTGTTCAATTTCTGTTGAAATGATTTCCAGTTTATCCTTGCCCCACCTTGTTGTGATGATGTCTTTTTGCATCCCTTTGATGGACCGCAAAGAAGTCATGATGTACTCATTGAGCTGGTCTGTTTCCCGCAGTGTTTCCTCTTCAGAAGGCAGGATTCCTGCTTCGATGGATTGAATATATTTCAGGTTATCAGCGATGTTCCAGCTTCTTTTTGTTCCGCTATAAGAGTGAGCAGCGGGCCCGAAACCCAGGTAGGGCTTGCCTTCCCAATAGGCGCTGTTGTGTTTACTCTCTTTTTCTGGCAGGGCAAGATTGGAAATTTCATAATGGCTGTACCCGGCAAGCAAACTCAGTTGAACCAGTGCTTCAAATCTTTCGGCCTGTTCATCTGCACTGATTTTTTCCTTTTTACCACTGCCAATCATGTGGTGCAGGGCGGTCCCTTCCTCCACTGTCAGCGCATAACAAGAAAGGTGAGGAATTTTCATTTCAATGGCTTTTTCAAGGTCCCTGATCCAGCCTTCCTGGGTTTGTCCTGGCGTTCCGTAGATCAGGTCGATGCTGAAATTGTCAAACCCGGCCTCCCTGATGGTTTGGATGCACTCAACCGATTGGCTGGCATCATGCGCCCTGTTCATCCACCGAAGGTTTTCCTCTGCAAAAGATTGTATGCCTATGCTGAAGCGGTTGACGCCCATCTGCTTCCAGGCCTTTGCTTTTTCTGCTGTGATGTCGTCAGGATTGGCTTCCAATGTGATTTCCGGATCACCGCTGATGGCATAATGGGCCTTGATAACCTGTAGGATCTGGTTGATGGCTTCAGGAGCAAGAATAGAGGGTGTGCCTCCGCCAAAATAAATGGTTTGAACTTCTTCTGTTGATTCGGATGATCGCAGGGCAATTTCTTTGATGATGGATGTCACCACGGCTTCTGCCTTTCCCAGGGAGGTCGAAAAATGGAAATTGCAGTAATGGCAGGCTTTTCTGCAAAAGGGGATATGGATGTAAATGCCGGCCATTTGATCTTGGTTGAAAGAAGCAGTGTAGATTTGTGAACGTGCAACGCCCAATTTTATTTTTCATCCTCATGCTTTTCTGCTGCCCTGTTTCAACAATGGCCCAGGAAAAGCATCGGCTTGAATTGAACTGTACAGACAAAGGTAATGCAGCTTTGGCCGAACTTGTCAGCATCCCTGCTGATTTCTCTACAAAAGAATCCGTGATCCTTTTTTTGAAAACAACCCTTGTTGACAACCTGCAACGCAAGGGCTATCTGGCCATTTCTGTGGATAGTTTGGCTGTTGAACAGCATCTTACCAAGGCCTGGATTTTTTTGGGAGACCAATACAAATGGGGAGAATTGGTACTGGACAGCTCCATCCTGGTTGCGGAAAGCATAAAAGGGAATGCCATCCAACCCCTGCCAGGGGAACTGTTGAACATGTCTTCCATCACCCTGCTAAAAGAAACCCTGCTCCGGAATTTTGAAGAGAATGGCTATCCCTTTGCTTCTATTCAGCTCGACAGCAGTTATTTCAGAGGGAATGAACTTTGCGCAAGACTGAAGGCCATCAAAGGACCTCTGTACAAAATAGACAGCCTCCATGTTGAAGGGCAACGCTTTATCAAGAAAGGATTTTTACAGCAATACCTTGCGCTTGGTGGTGGAGGTGTTTACAGGAAAAGCAATTTGGATGCCTTGTCAGGCCGTTTGCTGGCACTGGGGTTTGTTAAAGAATCAAGGCCCTGGGACCTGAGTCTGTTGGGTACAGGCGCCTCTGTCAACCTGTACTTGGAGCCCCAGCGGAGCAGCCGCTTTAACCTTCTGGCAGGCCTGATGCCTTCTAACCAGCAATTGGGAGGAAAAATGTTGCTCACCGGGGAGGCGGATCTTGACCTTAAAAATACCTTTGGTGCCGGTGAAAATTTCATGCTCAACTGGCAGCAACTTCAAGTTAAGTCTCCCAGGTTACAGATCGGATTTCAAAAGCCCTATATGTTCAAAAGCAATGCCGGCGTTGATTTCCGGTTCAATTTGCTGAAAAAGGATTCCTCGTTTATCAACATCAATGCAAGGCTTGGGTTGCAGTATGAGGTCAACAAAAAGCAGGTGGCAAAGCTTTTTTTTCAGCAATCTGCCAGCAACCTGATTGAGGTGGATACCAACTTCATCAAGCGCACCAAAAAACTGCCTGTATTTTTAGATTTGCGCACAACCAATATTGGTGCGGAGCTGCAATACAATGGAACTGATTACCGGTTCAATCCCCGCAAAGGGATGGACCTCAACCTGACAATGTCTGGGGGAATCAGAAAGCTGTTGAAAAACAATTCCATCACCAGCCTGAAAAAGGATCAGCAGAACAATGCATTTGATTTTGCCGGACTTTACGATACCATGACCCTATCTACAGCTCAATTCAGGATGAACATAAAGGTTGATCAATTCATCCAGCTGGGGCAAAATGCCACCATTCGTTCTGGTTTGCAGGCGGGCTGGATCAATGGAAAAAAACTCTTTCTCAATGAACTTTTCCAGCTGGGAGGGATAAAAACATTAAGGGGCTTTGATGAGGAAAGTTTTTATGCCAGTGAATATGCCATTGCCACCGTCGAATACCGGTACCTGATTGGAGGAACATCCTATTTGTTCTCTTTTGTGGATGCTGCCCATATTGGCAGACAATCCATTCAGGGCAATCTGCAAGGGAAGTATGCAGGGGTGGGGGTTGGCCTTGCATTGGAAACCAAGTCTGGCCTCTTCAGTTTGGCCTATGCTGCTGGGAAAAACAAGGATCTTCCTTTTAATTTTCGGGAGTCCAAAATCCATTTTGGATTTGTTAGTCTGTTTTAGTTGATCCAATGAACTAATTTTGCCCTGCAACATGTACAGGTTCAAACATCTCGCGTTTATCCTTTTCCTGTTGGGCATGTCACCAGCATCTGCCCAGGAGGCCAATTTTGCTGTTCCCGAAATCGTTTCTGACAACATCGACAGCTTGATTGCCGACTCAATTAGAAAAGCATTCATCCTCAACCACCGCCCCATTGATGCGGCTGAGTTCAACAGCATTGATCTCGGTCAGGAAAAGGGATTTTATGGCAGTTATGTGTCCAAATACATGGCGAAAGTTGAATTTTATAGAGTCAATGCCATCATTTCCAGGCAGTTTATTTCCAAGCGATATCCTCCCAACCTGGATTGGATTTTTTACAGCTTTGCATTCCTTTTTTTGTTTCTATCCCTGGTTAACACATTCTTTGGCAATTATCTTCAGAAAGTATTTAGGGTATTTGCCAATGAAGGTTTTGTATACCGACAGGCAAAAGACCAGATGACACAAGCGCCACTGGCAGCGTTTTTGATGAACATTTTGTTTGTTCTCTCGGGAACCATTTTCGTTTTTTTCGGGTTCGGGGCTGATCGGCTTTTTACAGGCATAGAGCGTTGGCAGTCAATGGGTTTGATACTGTTTTTTTTAATCGTTGTATACGCATTCAAATATGTTTTTCTGGAATTCATGGGGTGGCTGTTCAATTTGAAAGAACCCTTTGAAAACTACATTTTCATTGTATTCCTCAACAACAAGGTATCCGGAATATTCATGTTGTTTGCATCACTTTTCATGGCCTTCTCTGAACCGGAGAGCAGTCAGCTCATCTTCAGGTCTTCCCTTTACTTGTTGATTGTTGTAACACTTATTCGTTTTATCAGAGGATTCCAGGTTTTCTCCAAACAGGCAAGATTGGGATTTTTCAATTTTTCTCTGGCTGTCATCTCCCTTGAAATTTTACCTTCCGCCGTGATGCTGAAGTTTATCTCCAGCAGTATCGAACTGCTTTCTGGGGGGGTATTTTAAAACTCATCTTTTTCAAACCTGAAGGCTCCCCGCAAATGCTAAGCCGTAATTACACCAAATTTTTATAATTTTGCATAATATCAGCGCAAGCCATGGTTAAAAACGGAAAGAAAACGGAAGCGGGTGAAAAGAAAGCTGTCAAAAGGATTCTTATTACCCAACCCAAGCCCGAATCCATCAAATCGCCCTATTTCGAATTGGCTGCCAGGCACAGTGTAGAGATGGAATTCATGCCATTTATTCAACTGGAAGCTATTCCTTGCAAAGACTTCAGGAAACAAAAGATTGACCTTGCTGACTATTCTGCTGTTATACTCACCAGTAAGAATGCCATTGATCATTTTTTTCGCATTTGTGAGGAAATGAAGGTGGCTGTATCTCCTGATACCAAATATTTTTGTATCAGCGAATCTGTTGCCCTCTACCTTCAAAAGTTCATCCTTTACAGAAAGCGCAAGGTTTTTTTCAGTGCAGACGGAACGAACAAGGGGCTTTTTGATGCCATCAACAAGCACAAGGAAAATGAAAAATTCATTTATCCCTGCTCAGAAAACCAGCAGGACAATGAAATCGTTGGATGGTTGAAGAATCATCATTGCGAGTTTGTGAATCCTTACATGTACAGGACAATCAGTTGCGACATCAAATCCAAGATTGCTGCGCATGATTTTGATGTAATCTGTTTCTTTACGCCCAGCGGCGTAAAAAGTCTTTTGGAAAATTTTCCAGGATTTACCCAAAACGGAACTTTCATTGGAGCATTTGGGAGCAATACCTCAAAGGCCATTGAAGAAGCTGGGCTCAACCTTCAGATCAAAGCACCAGACCCTCAGGTACCCTCTATGGTTGCAGCTCTTGAGAAGTTTCTTACAGAGAGAAAGAAAGCAAAATGATCTTTTCAAAACAATAATACAGCCCCGGAATTCCGGGGTTCTTTTTTATGAACAATCCCAACCGCCTCATCAACGAAACCAGTCCTTATCTGCTCCAGCATGCCCAGAATCCTGTTGATTGGTATGCATGGGGTGAAGAGGCGCTGCAGCGGGCCAAACAAGAAGACAAGCCAATGCTTGTGAGCATTGGCTATGCCGCCTGCCATTGGTGCCATGTCATGGAACGGGAGAGCTTTGAAGACCTCTCGACGGCTTCCCTGATGAACCAGTATTTCATTTGCATCAAGATTGACCGGGAGGAGAGGCCAGACCTGGATCATTTTTTCATGGATGCCCTACAAGCCACTAGTGGCAATGGGGGATGGCCTTTGAACATGTTCCTTACCAGCGATGGCAGGCCCTTTTATGGAGGAACCTATTTTCCTCCCCAGCCCATGCACAACAGGATTTCTTGGAAGGAATTGCTGGTTCAGATTCACGGGGCCTACCAAAAAAGAAGGGCAGACATTGAGGAGCAGGCCAACAACCTGATAGCGCACCTGCAAAAGTCAAACCAGCTCAAAGTCAACAACCGCTTTGAGGTTACACAGGAGGAAATGTTTACCCAACAGCAAACCCAAAAAATATTCAACAACATCATGGGTGCGGCAGATCAGGTGGAGGGCGGCTTTGGCAATGCGCCCAAGTTTCCGCAAACCTATACCATTCAGTACCTCTTGCGGTATCACCATTTCACTGGCAACAGGGAAGCCATCGATCAGGCTACGCTGAGCCTGAAAAAAATGATGCGTGGTGGAATCTACGATCAGTTGGGCGGTGGATTTTGTCGCTATTCCACCGATGCACAATGGCTTGCGCCCCATTTTGAGAAAATGACATACGACAATGCCTTGCTGCTTTTGGTCTTGGCTGAAGCTTTTCAACTCACGGCAGACCAGGAGTACAAAAGGGTTGCAGTGGAAACCATTGGTTTTATGCAAAGGGAATTGCAGGATGTCAATGGAGGATTTTACGCTGCTTTGGATGCAGACAGCGAAGGAGAGGAGGGTAAGTTTTATACCTGGGGTAAAAAAGAGTTTGATCAAATTCTGGGAGAGGATGCTGCAGCCATGGCTGCCTTGTATGATGTGACGGAGCACGGCAATTGGGAAGAGGTGAACATCCTGCACATGCAGAAAAGCGTTCAGGAATGGGCAAAGGATTTAGGACTTGAAGAAGGAGCGGCATTGAACCTGTTGTCCGAAGCCAAGGCAAAGCTGATGGCTTTCCGCAACAAAAGGGTGAGACCGGCTACCGATGACAAGGTTATTTTGGGATGGAATGCCCTGTTCAACCAGGCCCTTTCCAAGGCTGGACAAGCGTTTGGAGAAGAGGAATGGATAGCTTTGGCAATACAAAACATGGATTTTTTATTGAGCAGTTTTGAGAACAAAGCCAATGGCCAGCTTTTGCATACGCACAAGGCAGGCGTTTCCAAGTATCCTGCGTTTTTAGATGATGTGGCCTATCTGATCCAGGCACTATTATACCTCTATGAACCAACAGGGTCGCTTGATTATCTTGAAAAGGCGAGAGAACTCATGCGGTATGCTATCGAACATTTCAGTGATGAGGATCAATTGTTTTTCTACTATACCCCCAGTTTCCAGTCAGATATCCTGGTAAGGAAAAAAGACCTTTACGACGGAGCCATCCCCAGCGGAAATGCTATCATGGCATGGAATCTTTACCGCCTGGGCCTGCTGTTTGATCAGCAGGATTGGCGGAAAAGGGCCGAGATGATGTTGGAAACGGTCAAGGATGCGGCAGTGAAATACCCTACATCCTATGGGATTTGGTCCAATTTACTCCTGGAATTCACCCAGGGTACCCATGAAATCCTTGTTCTTGGCCCCGAGGCCCGGCAAATGGGCCAGGAACTCTTGTCCAGGTATGTTCCCAACAAGGTCTTCATGGCTGCTGCTGAAGCAAAAACGGGTTATCCCCTGATGGAAGGGCGGCTTCCAGCCCCTGATACCAAAATTTTCATTTGCCGAAACTACACTTGCAGCCTGCCTTTGGCTACTCCTGAAGAGGCCATGGACCTTGTCTTAACAAAAAGATAGGGTTTAAAATGCAATATGCCCCCTGAATATCCGTTTTTGACGATCAGGGTTGGATGTTTCCGCCTTGTTAAAATTTAGATTATTAACGGGTTAGGTTAAAAATTGGTACCCTTTTTTAATATATATTTGTTGATATGCTCACAAAACCAGCAATAAAGATGAAAGGCAATTTTCTGTATGTAATGGGATTGTTGTCACTCGGGCTAGTCATGGCCGGGTGCGGAAAATCAGGCAAATCAGGTGGACCAGTTGGTGACGGCCAGTTGCGTGGTGTTTCCCTGGGAAGTAAATACGTCATGCCAAAACCTCCTGGCATGGTTTATGTTCCTTCAGGAACCTTTCACATGGGTCCTTCTGATGAAGACATCAGCTATGCATTTACTGCAAGGAACAAACAGGTGTCCATCAATGGATTCTGGATGGATGCAACCGAAATCACCAATGATGAGTACCGCCAGTTTGTTTTGTGGGTTAGGGATTCCATTGCCGGAAGTATCTTGAATTTCAAGAAAAACGCACCTGATGGATCCAGTGCAATTGACTGGGCCAAGGTGAGAACCATCAAATGGGCAGATCCTAAGATTCAGGAACAATTGAGTGCATTGATTGTAACGCCAGACAACAGGATCAATGGCAGAAAGGAAATTGATGCCAAGAAAATCATCTACCATTCCGAGTGGCTAGACTACAAGGAGGCAGCACAGAGAGAAAATGCAGACAAGCCCAGGTCCACATTTGTAATAAAAAAAGATACACCCATTTATCCTGATACACTGGTGTGGATCCGTGATTTTTCCTATTCATACAATGAACCGCATGCTAAAAAATATTTTTCCCATCCTGCCTATGGCTCCTACCCAGTGGTTGGTGTAAGCTGGAAGCAAGCAACTGCTTTCGCAGAGTGGAGAACACATTACCTCAACTCATTCCTGGAAAGGTCAAAACGCATGACTGAATCAGACTTCAGGCTTCCTACAGAAGCAGAGTGGGAATATGCCGCCCGTGGTGGACGCTCACAAGTGCCTTTTCCATGGGGTGGTCCATACCTCCGCAACAAGAAAGGTTGTTTGTTGGCTAATTTTAAACCAGGGCGTGGTAACTATCCCGAAGATGGTGGAATGTATACTGTAAGGGCAGATGCCTATTGGCCCAATGATTTTGGTCTTTACAACATGGCAGGAAATGTTGCTGAGTGGACATCGTCTCTTTATTATGAAGGTGCTTACAATTTCCAACATGACATGAACCCCGATATCAGGTGGAATGCAAAGGACAACGATCCTCCAAGAATGAAAAGAAAAGTGACACGTGGTGGAAGCTGGAAAGACATTGGATTTTTCCTTCAGAACTCAACCAGGAGTTACGAATATCAGGATACAACCAAATCCTATATTGGTTTCCGTTGTGTTATTGATCTTCCACCCATGCAGACCAAGCGCTAAACTTTTTATTCCCAAACTTACTTCAACAAAAAATCATTTTATGTCATCATCCAACTCATCCTCCACGTTCGAGAAATATGTAAACATTTTTGTAAGCGTAGGTGCCGCAGTGGTAATTTTTGGTGCCTGGGCAAAGATTCTTCATAAATCATTCGCTGATATCATGCTCACTGTTGGTTTGTTGACAGAGGCTGTTATCTTCCTTGTTTACGCATGGCTCGAGATGAAAAAACCAGTCACTCCTGAAGTGGCCGTTCCATCTGATGGTGCCAGTGCAACCCCAGGTGCTGATTTGCTGAAAGAGACCATCGAAAAATATTTGGATACCGATCAGCTCACCAAGTTGAACGGAAATTTTTCAAAGTTCAATTCAACTGTTCAGGGCATGGCATCTATGGGTGATGTGGCTGCGGCAACATCTGAATTTGCAGGAAAAACAAAAGAGGCAACCGCTGCCCTTTCCGTCATGAAAGAGGCGTATGCCAATGCAGCCGGATCTGTTCAGCATTTCAATACTGCTGCAGAAGGGTCAAAAGCCTTCCATGAGCAAGTACAGTCACTGACAAAGAACCTCGGTTCATTGAATAAAATGTATGAGTTGGAATTGCAGGATTCAGGCAACCACATCAAGGCCATGAATACATTCTACGACAACCTGATCAAGGCAAGCCAGGCCATGCAGGGTAGTGTGAATGATGCCATGAAAACACAGGAGCAGATTGCTTTGCTTGCAAAAAATCTCGGCAGCCTGAACAGTGTTTATGGAAATATGCTTGCAGCCATGCAAGGTCGTGGTTAATGGCCAGTTCAACTGAATTCTAATTTTTAAACTCATTTATCTATATGTCACTACCTAAAGAACCGAGGCAGAAAATGATCAACATCATGTATTTGGTGTTGACTGCACTGCTCGCTTTGAATGTGTCTGCAGAAATCCTTAATGCTTTTAAGGTGGTAGACAACAGCCTGAGGGAGTCGAATAATGTTTTGGCCACTTCTACCAGTGGCATTTATACCAGCCTTGGGGAAATGCTCAAGGATCCAAAATCAGCTGAAAAAGCTGGAATATGGAAGCCCAAGGCCGATCAGGTAAAGTCCATCGCAGACGAAGCCTATGGCCTATTGGAAAAGTACAAACAAGCATTGAAAGAAGAGTCAGACCTCGACCCAACCAATGGCTCTTTCAGGGAAGACAACATTGATGCTTCAACAAGGTATTTTGATACCAAAGGAAATGGTAAACCCTTGTATGAATCTCTTGAAAATTTCAAGAAAAAGCTCCTTGCAGTAGATCCTGAGATGGCTGCACAGATCGGATCAAAGCTCCCATTGAGCCTTGAAATACCAAAGTCTGCGGCCGGCAATGTTTCAACCGGAGACAAGGTAAAGGACTGGGTCAATAACTATTTTCACATGACGCCCACCATTGCGTCATTGACCATTTTGAGCAAGTTTCAAAACGATATTAAAAACTCAGAAAACCTGGCAGCTACTTTTTGTATCAACCAGGTGGGTGCAGTCAAGTTGATCATGGACAAGTTCGAGCCATTGGTTGGAACAAGTTCTACTTATCTGATGCCAGGTGAGGAAATGATAGTAACCGCTGGCCTTGGTGCATTCAACTCCAATGTGAAGCCTGTTGTCAACATTGACGGGGCAAGTATTCAAGTCAATGCCAATGGTGTGGCTGAGAAAAAATTCAATGTTGGTGGATCAGGTTCCAGGAGCATGAATGTTAGTGTGAGTTTCGTTGATCCCAATACTGGGGAGAACAAAACCATCTCAAAGAAAATCGATTACACTGTTGGCTCTCCTTCAGGTATTGCAGTCTCTCCAGATAAAATGAATGTG
>JBIJAE010000096.1:0-6358 GCA_044345895.1 Chitinophagaceae bacterium | reverse complement strand
CACTCTTTTACCAGAATTGGCTTAAGAAGAAAATCATTGGTGGCAATGACATCAGACCTTAAGCCTTCTGGTTTTTCCAGACAGAGATAGTCAGCACTTGTTTCACCAAACTGCAAAAGCGATTGTGCCCTGCCAATAAAATCAAAATAGTCCTTGCCTGGCTTGGCCCAAGTTTGGTGCCTGCCAAAATGGGTACCCCACCACCCCATGCACATTCCAGGCTGGTACTTGTCATCAAAGGGTTGGTGTACCAAGGTATGCAGAATCAACCTGTTGACACCAGCAGCAAAAGCCTCTACTGTAGTGGGCTTAAGGAATGCAGGATCTTCGCTATACTGGCTTGATTCCGGTCTGCCGGTAAATGCCTCAGCACCGATGATGGTCTTGCCCGCAGCCCTTGCAGCTGGTGGTATCTGCGACTGAATGCCACCACGATGGGTCCAAAATTCTCCCATGGGAATATCTGCAAGCGCAGCACCCTCAACGATATCAAAAGGACCCCAATAAGGTTCAAATTGCAGTTGCAGCCCCAACTTCTTCATCATCTCCTTTCCCTTGTTCCAGCCATTTTCAAAAAACAACCTGTTGACAACATCCTTAAAATCCCATTTGAAACGGGATGTTTGTTCCTCGCTGTTGATCACCAAAAATTTGCCATTCTTGTCTTTCTCAAAAACAGGTAACCAGGGAACAGGATCGTACCCTTTTCTTTTGATGAATTCTTCACGGAAGGCAGGTGTCCAGTTTTGAAAATCTGCTTCATAACTGTCAATCAACAGGTGTTTGAAAGAGGTTCCAAAATAATCCCCTACATGTTCCTTGAGTGGGTCCAGCAATGTTTTCCAGTGAAATTCATTTTGGACGGCACTCATCTTGTCTACTTCCAAACTCTTGCCAATGATGTCATCAGGAAGCGGATGTGGGTTGGCCATGGTCGGTGCATGACCATATCTGTAGATGGTCCATTTCCCAGGAGGCGGCGTCCAATCAAGCAAGCCATCGCCGTTCATCTTGCTTGAAACATCGATGATGTCTGCGCTTGTGATGACTGTCTTGGATGCTATGGCAAGCACTGCAATGTCTTTGTAGAAACTTGGCTTTATTTTAGGGGAACCCCATCCCGTGAAAATGGGTGGTTCGGGTTTTACCAGTTGCAACTTCAAAGGCTTTCCTCCCTCCACTTCAATTGTGGACAGCACCGTTCGCTGCATTCCCTTTTCCTCTGTGACCCATGGTCCACCAGTGGTTGAGTATCCTGCTGTATTGTGCAGACCAATCTCAAGGCCCAATCGTTGCGCTTCTGCAGCGGCATGACGAATGGCCTCCCAATAGGCAGGGCTTCTGTAAGTCTGATTTGGCCAGGGATTGTTCAGAATAGGGAAATGTGTTTCCTGCACAGCAGATGCAATATTAAAAATAGTAGCACCACCGATTCCCATCTCCTTCATTGCCTCAAGATCCTTGGTAATCCCATCTTTGGAATAATTTGATCCCATCCAATGCCACCATACATAGGGTTTCGAAACAACAGGAGGTTGCGTAAAATTTTTCTCCAGTTCATCCTGCCACTTGAGCGGAACAGCCACATTCATCGAATGTTTTCGTTTGTCAATTCCCATGGCGCCAAACAAATAAGTGGGTAACCCTTTTTCAAGCAACAAGCATGGACGTTCCAACTTATCATCAAAGCGGCTGCCATTGGCAGCATATACATCCTTGGAAAGCACTTTGGGATTTTTTGCTGGCGACCAGTCAATCCCATTTTTGGAAGAGAACAGCGCTAGTCCACCACTGCTGCCGGTGAACTTTCCAATCACATCCCTCACAATCGCGTAATTGGTTCCCTTGTGGTTCCAGATGAATGGATCTTCGGCAATCATCCATTCCTTGCTATTGGAGTTTTGCTTGTCCTCAAAAATTGGTTGGGGATGCTTGGTAAAAGGCCCCATGATCGACTTTGAAAATGCCACGCCATACCTCACCCTTCCACCACGATACGTACCGTTCTTTTCAACCTGTTTGTACACCAAAATTGCACGTCCATTTTGGTCTACCGTTATCGCAGGATTGGATACCATCATGGCATCATAAGCCGTTGAATCTTTGCTCACATCCAGAACAGGCTTGTCAAACCGCTTCCACTCCCCTTCAGGATCATTGGCAACGGCAACACCAATACGCTGGTTGTTTCTGTAATTGTACCATGCAGGAGAATAATCAAAGCCCTTTTTGATTTCAGCAGTGCCGGTAGCACCCATGTAATAGAGATAATATTTTCCGTTATGAACAATGGCTGCAGGATTATGGGTACAAACCCCATCCCAGAATTGGTTGCCCCTGGCTTTGAAAATAACCTTCAAATGTTTATACGGACCTTCAGGACGATCAGCCTTGGCCAATGCAATTTCAGAGTGTGTAATCCAGGCACCATGGCCCTCAGACTTGGGCCAACGGCTGTAAAACATATAATAATTTCCATTCTCAGCCTTTATCACAGAGCCACACCAAATGTTGTACGCTGAATCAATGAAGCGGTTGTTTTCAGGAACAGGTTGTGCCATGGATGAAAGATCAAGTTCATCCATGTTCATCAATTCTCCTTTTGCATCCAAGCGGGGCTGTTGTGCATGAGCATTCAACCCAATTGTTCCTACCAAAGCAACGAACAGGAAAAAATTCAAAATAGCGCTACGCATGTATTGGTTGATTATGGTTGTTTCAAAACAATCCTGTTGTAAATCCGAAGGTTCTGTAAACTTCCCCGGAAGTTTTTCATGGTAGCAGACTCCTTGTCTGCATTGGCCACCTGCATCACTACATCACCTACGGCCTCAAATTCTTTCCCAACTGTTCCTACCCTGCCTGCAGCTGTCGCATCCTTCGTATTGAATTCTCCGACAAATGCAGTTTTGACCAGTTGCCCATTTTTATAAATGGAAACATTCCCTTTCTCAAAAACGAGCGAAACAGCAACCTTTTTACCCGGTTCATAGATTTGATCAGCGATGATATCCTTGTGCGATGCGATGCTTCCGATCCTGAAGATCAAACCACCAGAAACTGTTGTTTGAACAGACCAGCCTGAATTTCCAGCTTTTGGAATCCTGGCAATGGGAGTGGTGTTGGCCAACACATCAGCAGTCAGATCAAACAGAACAGAAATGCTGTCTCCGTATCCGACATTCCGGTCAAAGAAATAAAACTTCTGATCACCGGTAAATTGAACAGGCACCTTTATACCAAGCTTCCACATGGGCGAATCTTTGTCAGCAAATGGTTTTGTGTCGGGCATTTTTTGTCCCTTGGGCAATGGTTTAAAGAAACGAATGTCGTCAACCTCCAGCCATTGGTTGGCTGAACCTTTTGATTCAATGGATATGGTGATGCGGTTGGATGTCACGCCTACAAATGGTATCACCAGCTTTTTCCATTGATTGCTGACAGGAATATTGATGCGCATTGGTTCACCACCATGACCATCTACAACAATTGCCGCATGCTCCTGGCCTCCTGAAGATTTGACCATCGCAGTTAGTTCATAGTTTCCATTCATGATGAAATGAAGTGACTGTACCAATTTTACATCATGCGGTTTTCCAAGGCCAATAGAAAGTTTGTATTGATCTTTTGCTGCATTTCCTGCAACTACTTTCAAAGTCCCTTCTGTTCCTGTCATGTTCCAACACAAGGGCTTGAATGCATCGGTTTTTTCCTGGTTGAATTCAAAATTGCCATTTGGAAGAATCGACACCCCTGGATAATCTTTGCCATAGTATTTGAAATATTTGAAAATGGATTCACCCGGTAATTTTGTAGAATCCACTTTACCCACCCCATTGAGGGCTGTCAACCAAACAACCTGATGGGCATTCAAATCATTGTACTCTGCTTTGGCGACAACTTTTCCATTGTCATAAAAAATGACTCCCTCTGGAGTAAATTCATATGCGTCCAAAAACCAACCGTCTTTTTGAAAACTGAATGGAACCTGCGCCCGGTGTGGCCAGGGAGTATAGGAATATCCATTGTAAGGCAGGTCAACATACAAATTGTTTGTTGCCACCCAGGTTTTGGAATCAACCTCATAGGAATCAATCTCAAAAATATTGTTGTTGGGGTTTGCACCACCCCGCTGCCAGAAAGAGGTATGCACGCCATGTCCTTCCATAAAAGGTTTCGACAAGGATTCATAATAGCCGTACCCAAAATTGTGTTTGCTGATGATGCCACCACCCGTGTTCTCCCATTTTCCATTGATCATTTCGTGCTTCACCGCAATGTGCAAGGCACTGTCTTTGACATAAACGTTTTGTTCAAGGTTGAGACCATCCATGTATCCCATACCTGTTCTTCGGCCTGTGCGGTATTGCCAATCCTTCAGGTTGAGTTGGTTGCCTGCAAAGTTTTCTTCATAGAGCAAGACATATTCTTTACCCGGCAATTGGGACGAGGCTTCAATAGACTTGCTTGACTTGAGCGGAATGGCCACATTGTAATTGTCATTGCCATCATATACAGCACAGAAAAGGATTTTGGGTATACCATTTTCAATCCACAATTGTGGACGCTCAAGCTTGGACACTTTTTTAGCACCAGTTGTCCATGGAATGGTGGTGGTTGAAACCAATGCATGTTTGGACAATTTCCAATCAAATCCATCAGCAGATTCAAACAGGGCAAGGCTTGTACCAGCATGGGTAAACACGCCTGCCATGTCTTTAACGATGGCCCAGTATTTTCCTTCCTGTGCCCAGATAAAAGGATCTTCTGCTGCAAACTTTACAGTATCCTTGATGAAAATTTTATGACCCGTTTTGATGAATGGCCCGGTTGGCTTATCAGCCAAAGCGGCACCATGCGTAACCACGCCACCAAAGGGCATTGGACCTTTGCTTACCCCTTTGTAAATCATCTGGTATTTGCCGTCCAACCTTTTCATCACTGCAGGATTGGAAGCAATGACATGATCAAAACCATTGGTTGTGGTATCAACCAGCGGCTGATCCAATCTATTCCATGGACCCAAAGGATTTTTTGCTGTTGCCAATCCTATGCGCTGGTGGTTGCGGTGGTTCCACCATTCGCCATTGCCATAGTTACCCATGTAATACAGGTAATAGGTATTACCAAACTTATGAACTGTAGGATTGTGTGTAACATCAGCATCCCAGAATTTTTTGTCTCTCCTTGGCAATACAACTTTGACATGTTGATAAGGCCCTGTAGGCTGATCAGCTACTGCAACGGCCACTTCACTGTGGGTTGCCCAGGCCAGGTGCCCCAGAGAGCGCGGCCAGCGGCTATAAAAAAGATAGTATTTGCTGTCATTCCCTTTGACCATGCTGCCACACCAGACCATAAAACTGTCTAGCCCGAATTTTGATGATGGCTCAACAGTGCTGATCAACGCTGAAACATCCAATTCCTGTGATTGCGAAGGGAAATAAGTAAGGACAGCAATCAGGAAATAAAGTAAGGCTTTTTTCATTCGTTTAATTTTGCTTTAAGGGTGTGCCCAATACA
This sequence comes from Chitinophagaceae bacterium, assembly GCA_044345895.1. Lineage (GTDB taxonomy): Bacteria > Bacteroidota > Bacteroidia > Chitinophagales > Chitinophagaceae > Pollutibacter. The sequence goes on along the minus strand of JBIJAE010000096.1, from coordinate 835 downwards.
AGGATTTTTCCGAGGTAAAAAGCCTGTTGAGCATATTTCTCCGGATGCAACAGCATATCATCCGCATTGAGTTTGGGTGCAAATGATTTTTTGTCAACTGTCTTGGGTGAAACAGTATAACATACTTTGTGAATACCCTCTTTTAACCGTACAAGTTCAAACTGCCCCCTGTACCTTCCAAAACAATATTCATTGAAACGGTTGATTGTATTGGACACCTTCGCAACTTTCTCATCCGCCAGTATCCAGGATCGATCATTTTGGGGTTTGATCAACAATGCTGGTTGGCCGTCTACAGTTAGTTCAACCTGCCCTGCTTCTGGTCCACCAATATCAAAAAATCCAAAACCTGTTCCTGTAAAACTAAAGCAGAGACTGGAACCGGCTGTGGATGAATGAAGGAAATAGGGAAACCATGGTGCAAAAGCATTAAGGTCTTTATCAGTTGCAGGATCAAGCTTTTTCCAATTACCAGAAAGGGTTGAAAATTGAAGGGGATCCAGCATGGTGGCTTTTTCCCACTCCCTTCCGTAAAGGGGTACCGGAGTTACAACCAATGGTTGGGATGAGAAACTCAAGATTTTTTGAAAACCTCTTGCAACCGCAGCGGCATAAAGATCTCCACCTTCTTTTGTAGGATGAACGCCATCATTGGAGAATATAATTTTACCGGTAATGGAATCCTTGGACTTCCATACAAGCTTGTCCTCACGCAAAAGTTGGGATGGCCGCAAGCCCATGTGAACAGATGGGATCTGATAATGATCAGCAATCTTTTCAAGTGCTGCAATATTGGCAGGCATTCCACCATCAGCATACTGCTTGTGTTGCTCGC
>JBIJAE010000095.1:0-6365 GCA_044345895.1 Chitinophagaceae bacterium | reverse complement strand
TCTTCGAGGAAGTACCAGCAAGCTTTTTTCAGTCTTTAAATTCGGCGTATGTGGTAATTTTTGCACCCGTATTTGCCTGGCTCTGGATCAAGCTGGGAAAGCATGAACCGTCTTCACCCACCAAAATGGCCTGGGGCCTGCTGTTGCTTGCACTGGGCTATTTGTGGATCAGTGTTGGTGTTAAGCAAATTGAACCGGGCATGAAAGTGACAATGATCTGGCTGGCTGGCCTTTACATGCTTCATACCTGGGGTGAGCTCTGTCTTTCGCCCATCGGGCTCTCATTGGTCAACAAGCTTGCTCCCCTGAAGTTGGCTTCCTTGTTGATGGCAGTTTGGTTTCTGGCCAACGCGTTTGCCAACAAACTGGCAGGTCAGCTCAGCGCACTATACCCTGAAAACAAGTCCACCTCATTTCTTGGCTACGAGATGCACAACATGTACGATTTCTTCATGCTTTTTGTGGTGCTTTCCGGCATAGCGTCACTGATTCTTTTTATGCTGACCAAATGGTTGCAGAAAATGATGAACGCCTGATCGCGCTGATAACCAAAAACTGATCCCATGTCTGAAAAAAAATTTATGCCTTTCATCGCCCCTGAAACCGTGATGAAAGAGTTTACACTCAAGGCTGTCATTACTGGCGCCTGCTTTGGTGTAATTTTTGGCGCAGCAACCGTATACCTTGCACTAAAAGCGGGGCTCACAGTATCGGCTTCCATCCCCATTGCAGTGATGTCGATTGCACTGAGCAAATTGTTTCTCAAAACAACCATTCTTGAAAACAATATCATCCAGACAACTGGATCAGCTGGTGAGAGCATTGCAGCCGGAGTGGTATTCACCCTTCCGGGATTTCTTTTTCTGAGCGAGACAGGGAGTGCCAATTATTTCAACTACATCACCATCCTTGTACTCGCCATTTTTGGTGGAATGCTGGGAACACTGATGATGATTCCTTTGAGGAGTGCATTGATTGTGAAAGAACATGAAACCCTTCCCTATCCTGAAGGAACGGCTTGTGCATCAGTGCTGAAAGCAGGTGAAAAAGGAGGCAATTTTGCCAAGACTGCATTTGCCGGTTTGGGTATTGCAACCGCCTATGCCTTTCTGCAAAAAATATTGCATGTTGTTGCTGAAACCCCCTCCTACATTACATCACAGGCCAACAAGTATTTGCCTTCTGCAAAAATCAGTGGAGAGATCACGCCAGAATATTTAGGTGTAGGCTACATCATCGGCCCAAAAATTGCGGGAGTGCTGGTTGCAGGAAGTGTACTCACCTGGTTTGTCTTTAATCCCTTGCTGGCAACAGTTGTGCCAGGGGATGTAATTGCCAATCAACTCATCAAACTGGGCTATCTGCAGGACATCCATACAGCAGGAGGCCCTGGTGGATGGAACCCTGCCACACATCAATTCAATGATTATGCAGTGGCCATCTATAGGGCATTTGTACGGCAGATCGGGGCCGGTGCTGTGGCTGCTGGCGGCTTCATCACCTTGATCAAAACCATCCCAACCATCATTTCATCTTTCAAGGGCAGCCTCGGATCGGTTCGATCTGGCAATGATGCCTTGCAGAAGGTCATCCGAACTGAAAAAGACCTTTCTGTGAAAATTGTATTGTGGGGAAGCCTTGGCTTGATTTTGCTCATGACCATCATGCCTCAGGTGCCTGGAAATGGCGTGCTCAGCAAATTGTTGATTGGTATCCTGGTGGTATTGTTTGGTGCTTTTTTTGTAACCGTTTCCTCCCGGATTGTAGGATTGATCGGATCTTCCAACAACCCCATCTCTGGTATGACCATCGCCACCATCATGGGAACCTGCCTGGTATTTATTGCAGTGGGTTGGACGGGAAAACTCTACGAACCCATGGCCCTGGTTGTGGGTGGTATGATTTGCATCGCCGCTGCAAACGCCGGAGCAACCTCACAAGACCTCAAAACGGGATACATCCTGGGGGCCACACCAAGGGCACAACAGATTGCCCTTTTTATCGGGGCCATCGTTTCATCGATTGCCATCGGCTTCACCATCAAAATACTGGATACACCTACACAAGACATGCTGGCATCAGGCATCCAGCACGCGATTGGAACTGATCAATATGCCGCTCCGCAGGCAACCCTGATGGCAACGCTGATCAAGGGAATTCTTTCTTTTAACCTGGATTGGCAGTTTGTGCTTGTTGGGGTTGCCATCGCCATTGTCATGGAACTCTGTGGCATCAAGGCTTTGAGCTTTGCCATTGGCATCTACCTTCCCCTTTCTACCACCTTGCCCATTTTCATTGGTGGTGCCATCAGAGGAATTGTGGATGGAAAGAAAAAGAAAGAGAAGGCCAGTGAAGAGGAGGAAGACCTCAGAAAAGGGAATCTTTTTGCCACAGGACTTGTTGCTGGCGGGGCCATCGCAGGGGTGATTGTAGCGTTTCTTTCTGCCAATGAAACAGTGGCAAAAGCCCTGAGTAAATTAAACTTGGAGGAAACCATTACACATGCCTTCGGAGAGCAGGGATATTACCTGTTGGGTACCCTTGTTTTCTTTGCCATGGCCTTACTCCTTTACCGGATTGCAGCGAAGCCTGAAGATCCGTCAAGCACCCATTAACCGATTCATTATGCACATCAGGTCATTGAAATTTGCAGCTCCCCTCAGCATGTATGTTCTGTCTTTCTATGCCTTCATGCATACAGGATGGACCATTGCACTTCCCTTGATCTATACCTTCATGTTCATCCCCCTGTTTGAGCTGGTATTCCCTGCTGCATCAGGAAACCTCAGTGAGGCGGAAGAACAGGTGGCAAAAAACGACAGGCTCTACGATCTTTGGCTCTACATCATGGTGCCGCTTCAGTTTGTTGCACTGTACTTTTTCCTGGTTGCCGTGAAGGATCCAGCACTATCCGGGCTTGAACTGACAGGGCGAATCTTCGCCATGGGCCTGCTTTGCGGAACATTTGGCATCAATGTGGGCCATGAATTGGGTCATCGGAAAAATCTTTACGAAAGGAACCTTGCCAAATTGCTTTTGCTCACTTCCCTGTACATGCATTTTTACATTGAACACAACAAGGGCCATCATAAAAATGTATCTACCCATGAAGATCCCAGCAGTGCAAGAAAAGGCGAGCCTGTTTATTTTTTTTATTGTCGGTCTGTATTGATGGGCTTCCTTTCTGCCTGGAAAATTGCTGCAGATGAGCAAAGAAAAAATGGAAAAACTGTCTGGCATGTCAGCAACCAGATGATACAATTCCAGTGCCTTCAGCTGTTGCTTGTAACAGGTATTTTCATTTATTTTGGAAGCCTTGCCTTGCTTTGTTTTCTGGCTTCAGCTGTAATTGGCATTTTATTGCTGGAAACAGTGAATTACATAGAACACTATGGACTGGAAAGAAAGAAGACCGAAAGCGGTTATGAAAGGGCCATGCCGGAACACAGCTGGAACAGCAGCCATATCCTCGGACGCCTGATGCTTTTTGAATTGTCCAGGCACAGCGATCACCATTACCTGGCCAGCAGGAAATACCAGGTGCTCAGGCACCACGACAACGCTCCGCAGATGCCCACAGGATATCCAGGCATGTTGCTCCTTTCTTTGATTCCTCCGGTCTGGTTTGGCATCATGCACAAAAGGATTGAAGCCTATCACAAAAGGATGGCAGCTTCACATTAAAAGTGGAAATGTTAATTAAGCAATCATGTCTGCCCCAAAATATGGGCGAAGCACTTCCGGAATGAGAATACCTTCTGGTGTTTGGTTGTTTTCAAGCAAACTGGCCAAAATCCTCGGCAAAGCCAATGAACTGCCATTAAGGGTATGCAGCAGCTGGGTCTTTCCATTTTCATCCTTTGTCCGGATCTTCATGCGGTTGGACTGAAAACTTTCAAAATTGGACACCGAACTGACTTCCAGCCAACGTTCTTGGGCTGCACTGTATACCTCAAAATCATAGGTCATGGCTGAGGCAAAGCCCATGTCTCCTCCGCAAAGCAAGAGAATCCTGTAGGGAAGCCCCAGTGATTGAATCAGCTTTTCCACATGCAAAACCATTTCCTCAAGCACATCGTAGCTGGTGGATGCTTCCGTGATGTGGACCACTTCAACCTTATCAAACTGGTGGACACGGTTTAGGCCGCGGACATCTTTTCCAAAGCTTCCTGCCTCCCTCCTGAAACAGGGGGTATAGGCAGTCATTTTTACAGGCAGTGATACCGAAGGGATGATCTCATCCCTATAGATATTGGTTACTGGAACTTCTGCAGTTGGAATCAGATAGAGGTCGTCAATGGCCATATGGTACATCTGCCCTTCCTTGTCTGGAAGCTGCCCTGTTCCATAAGCAGATGCATAATTCACTAGATAGGGCGGGATAAACTCGGTATATCCTGCGGCAATGTTATAATCCAGAAAATATTGAATCATGGCCCGCTGCAGCTTGGCGCCTTTGCCTTTGTAAAGCGCAAACCCACTGCCGGTAATCTTGACACCTGTTTGAAAATCTACCAGGCCATATTTTGTGATCAGGTCCCAGTGGGGAACGGCGCCTTCATGGAGTTTGGGGATTTCACCATGCTGGCGAACCACGGTATTGTCTTCTGCAGATTTTCCTGCAGGAACCTTTTCGCCAGGCAAATTGGGGACGCGCAACAGCATCCCTTCAACGATTCCCTCAACTTCTGCCAACTGAACAGCATAATTGTCAATTGACTCTTTTAAGGTAGTGACCTCGGCTTTTTGGGCCTCAGCTTCTTCTTTCTTGCCTTGGGCAATCAGCATGCCAATGGCCTTGGAGGCTGCATTGCGTTTGGCAAGCAATTCATCGGAATTGAACTGAAGCGTCTTCCTCAGGTCATCTGACGCAATGATTTTGTCAATCAAATCAAGGTCCTGGAAGTTCTTTTTTTTCAAACCTTCCAGCACTTTTTCCCTGTTGCTGCGTATAAACCCTAGCTGAAGCATCCTTCCAATTTTTTGCAAAGATAAGCAATCGGTACAGATGCACTAATTTTGCGCCATGATGATCTCTGATGACTTGCAAGCCAGGTGGTGGAAACTGGAAGAAAAATTGCTAGAACGATTTGGCAAAAAACCGGACATGGAATCCATCTTGTTCCTTATTGGCATACAGGAAGTAGGCGGGGTGGGCCATAGCTTTACCAAGGAACAGAAACAAGACCTCATGCATGTGGCCGTATGTACCATTCTCATACCGGGTGGATTCTACGAGCTGGAAGGCTGGGATGAGGATAGCTGGCCCCATTTTAAGCAGATCAAAGAGCTGCCTCCCATGGACTTCATGCAGCAAGAAAACTTCATGAAGGACCATGTATTGTTCTATTTTTCGCAAAACGAATTTTGATGACAAGACAGCTTTCCCTCCTGATGCTTTTTAGTTTCCAGTTTTTGGTGCTTGTTGCCTCAATGGCACAGCCTAATGGGAAAATTCGAAAAGCTGACCTGAGAAAAGACATCCTGGTCAAGACCGACTCCGGCAGTATGGTGTTGAGGCTCAATGATTCAACGCCAATGCACAGAGACAATTTCATCCATTTGGTGAAATCGGATTACTACAAGGGAATCGGATTCCACAGGGTCATCAGCCGGTTCATGATACAGGCAGGAGATGAAAAAACCAAACCCAATGCAGACACTTCGTCCCTGATGAAACAATATACATTGCCAGCAGAAATCAGGCCTGAACTCTATCACAGAAGAGGGATGCTGGCTGCTGCAAGGATGGGAGATGATGTCAATCCCCAAAAAAACAGCAGTGGCACGCAGTTTTACATCGTACAGGGCAGGATATTCAATGATGTTTCACTGGACTCTTTAGAAACACATCGCCTGAAAGGAAGAAAACTTCCTGAGGCGCACAGGAGCAGGTACAAGACAGAGGGTGGTGCACCACACCTCGACCAGAACTATACCATTTTTGGGGAGCTGGTCAGCGGATATGATGTACTGGACAAGATTGCCAACACCAAAACCAGTGGAAGGCAGGGCGGGGATAAACCCCTGACCGATATTCGGATCCGAGACATGAAGATGATCAGGAGATTACAATGAAGTGCAGAAAGTTTTTTCTCCATAGGTACAAAATATTGTAAACTTGCATAAAATAACAGATCATGAACTTTCCTGAGCAATTGCATTATACCAAAGAACACGAGTGGATCTCCATAGATGGAAATGTTGCAACCATAGGCATTACAGAATTTGCCCAGGGCGAACTCGGTGATATCATTTACGTTGACATTGAAACCATTGGAAAGGAATTGGGTGCAGATGCAGTGTTTGGAACAGTTGAGGCTGTTAAAACTGTCAGCGACCTCTTCCTGCCTGTTTCAGGAACC
>JBIJAE010000093.1:0-6384 GCA_044345895.1 Chitinophagaceae bacterium | reverse complement strand
CATTGACCCAACATGCAAGGTCCTTGGCAGAAGAAATGATCGGCACTGAAATGGTGGAAGAAACAGAATTGAGCATGGGTGCAGAAGATTTTGGCTATTATTCACAGAAAATTCCAGGATGTTTTTACAGGCTTGGCACGGGCAACAAGTCCATGGGCATCGTATCTGGTGTTCATACACCAACATTTAATATAGATGAATCAGCCATTCAAACTGGGATGGCGATGATGGCGTATTTGGGGGTAAGGGGGTAAGGGGTTTAGGGGTTTAGGGGTTTAGCTTGCCAGCCGAAGGCTGGGGGTTTAGGGGTTTAAATGAATTCAAAATAGTTTATGCAAAAAAAAGATTTGAGAAGAGAACAGGCGCTTGAGTACCATGCAAAGGGAAGGCCTGGGAAAATTGAAGTGATTCCAACGAAAGAAGCCAAAACCCAAAGGGATCTTTCTTTGGCTTACTCTCCAGGTGTTGCGGAGCCCTGCATGGAAATTTTTCATGACATTGAAAATGTTTACAAATACACTGCCAAAGGCAATCTGGTGGCGGTAATCAGCAATGGTACTGCCGTCCTCGGCCTTGGCGATATTGGCCCTGAGGCTGGTAAGCCTGTGATGGAAGGAAAGGGCGTACTCTTCAAAATCTTTGCAGACATTGATGTTTTTGACATCGAAATAAATGAAAAGGATCCGGTCAAGTTTGTAGAGATTGTAAAGGCATTGCAACCCACTTTTGGTGGTGTTAACCTCGAAGACATCAAGGCTCCGGAATGTTTTTACATTGAGCAAAGGCTTAAGGAAGAGATGAACATTCCCATCATGCATGATGACCAGCATGGTACAGCCATCATCAGTGCTGCGGCACTGCTCAATGCACTGGAGCTGCAAGAAAAAAAGATTGATGAAATCATCATCCTTGTCAATGGTGCAGGTGCAGCCGCCATGGCTTGTATTGACCTCTATGAAGCACTGGGTGCCAAAAGAGAGAACATCTGGATGTTTGATTCAAAAGGACTGATCAGAAAAGACCGCACGGATCTTGATGAAAGAAAATCAAGGTTTGCTGTTGACAGAAAAGACCTCTCGCTTAATGAAGCTTTCGAAGGCGCAGATGTATTCATTGGCCTGAGCAAAGGCAATGTGGTTACCAAGGAAATGGTGGCGAAAATGGCTCCGAGACCAATCGTCTTTGCCATGGCCAACCCTGATCCGGAAATCACCTGGGAAGAAGCCACTGCCACAAGGACTGACATCATCATGGCCACGGGAAGGTCCGATTATCCCAACCAGGTGAACAATGTTTTGGGCTTCCCCTATATTTTCAGGGGCGCACTGGATGTGAGAGCAACACAAATCAACGAAGCCATGAAACTGGCTGCTGTAAAGGCGCTTGCTGAACTCACCAAAACAGCTGTGCCCGATATTGTGAACATGGCCTACAACGAATCTGCGATCGCCTTTGGTCCGAATTATATCATACCAAAACCATTGGATCCAAGGCTGATCAGCACCATTTCTCCAGCTGTCGCAAGAGCTGCTATGGAGAGTGGTGTAGCCAAAAAACCCATCACCGATTGGGATGCTTATGAAATAGAATTGAACAAACGGCTGGGTATAGACAACCAACTGATCAGGGCATTGGGAAGCAAGGCCAGGAAGGATCCCAAGCGGGTTGTATTTGCCGATGCTGAAAATGCAAAAGTGTTGAAAGCCGCGCAAATAGCACTGGACGAGGGCATTGCCATTCCCATCCTGCTGGGAAATCCAGAGATCATCCAGGAGATTGCAGAGATCAACAACATCATGATTGAGGGCATGGAAATCATCAATCCCAAGAGTGAGGCCGTTGTCAATAAACGCCAGGAATATGCCGATATCTTTTTCAAGAAAAGACAACGCAGGGGCATCAACAAGTATGAGGCTGGAAAACTCATGAAAGACCGCAATTATTTTGGCTGTATGATGGTGGAAACCGGAGATGCTGATACCATGATCTCCGGACTCAGCAGAAACTATCCAGATACCATAAGGCCGGCGATCCAAATCATAGGAACAGAAGATGGTGTTAAGAAAATTGCAGGCATGTACATCATGCTCACCAAAAAAGGACCTTTGTTCCTTGCAGATACCACCGTTAATTTCAATCCAACGGCTGAGGAACTGGCAGACATCACCCTTCTTGTGGCAAAAGAAGTGAAAAGCCTTGGCATCACACCAAGGATTGCAATGCTCAGCTATTCAAACTTCGGCAGCAGTGATACACCTGAGGCCGTTACAGTCCGCAATGCAAGGGCCATCGTAAAACAAAAAAATCCGTCACTGATTGTAGATGGGGAAGTACAAGGAATTGTAGCCTTCAACAAGGAAATCCTTCGTGAGAATTATCCTTTCTCCGAACTGGTAGACAATGGAAATGTTAACACCTTGATTTTCCCGAACCTCAGTGCTGGGAACATCGCCTATAATCTTTTGCAGGAAGTTGGAGAAGCGGATGCCATTGGGCCGGTGCTGCTCGGATTGAAAAAACCTGTTCATGTATTGCAGCTGGGTTCATCAACCAGAAGCATACTAAACATGGTCATGATTGCAGTAATTGATGCACAGTATAAAATGAAGAAAGCCGGCAAACCATGAACATATTCACAAGGTTTGGAGAGTTTATCCTGATGATCAAAGGCATGTTCACCAAGCCTGAGAACTGGAGAATGTACTGGAAAGAGCTGATGCACCAATGCGTTGAACTGGGCATTGGGTCTCTTGGCATTGTTGCCATCATTTCAGTATTTATCGGAGCAGTATCCACGGTGCAAACAGCCTATCAACTGGTCAGCCCTATCATTCCACGTTCGGTCATTGCGCAGATTGTTCGTGACACTGTCATCCTTGAGTTTGCCCCCACCATCACCTGTGTAGTACTGGCGGGAGTTGTGGGCAGTAAAATTTCAAGCGAACTGGGCAACATGCGGGTCAGTGAGCAAATTGATGCATTGGAAATCATGGGCATCAATACCAAGGCCTACCTGATCTTTCCAAAAATTGCTGCTGCCCTGATCACCATTCCCCTTCTGGTCATCATAGCGATGACCCTGGGCATCTGGGGTGGTCGCTTTGTGGGAGAAGCCACAGGCATTTTGCCCAATGAAATATTTGACCGTGGATTAGTAGAAAATTTCATGCCTTACAACGTAACCTTTGCCCTGACCAAGGCCTATACTTTTTCATTTATCATCACTGCAATACCTGCTTATTTTGGCTACAATGTAAAAGGCGGTGCGCTGGAAATCGGAAGAGCCAGCACCACAGCTGTAGTGACAAGCTGTATCATCATCCTGCTGGCAGACTATGTGCTGGCTGCAGTACTCCTTTAAACCTGAAACATGATCTCCATCACCAACATCGCCAAGGGATTTTCTGACAAGCCAGTCATAGAAGGTGTTTCAGCGGAATTTGAAACAGGCAAGTGCAACCTGATCATTGGTGCGAGTGGCAGTGGAAAAACCGTTTTGATGAAATGCCTGGTAGGATTGATTACCCCTGATGCAGGTGAAATCATGTATGATGGTGAAAACTTCAGCCACATGAATGCGGAGGCAAAAAAAATCATGCGCAGGAAAATCGGCATGCTTTTTCAGGGGTCAGCGCTCTTTGACAGCAAGACCGTTGAGCAAAATATCATGTTTCCTTTGGACATGTTCAGCCATGATACCAGGGCGGAAAAACAGAAAAGGGTTGACATGGTGCTGGACCGTGTAAACCTGAACGGTGCACACAAAAAGTTTCCGGCAGAGATCAGTGGTGGAATGAAAAAAAGGGTGGGCATTGCCCGATCGATTGTGCTCAACCCGCAATACCTTTTTTGTGATGAGCCCAATTCAGGCCTTGATCCACAAACATCCCTCGTGATCGACAAATTGATCAGGGAAATCACCACAGAATACAATATCACCACTGTCATCAATACCCATGACATGAACAGTGTGATGGAAATTGGCGACAGAATCCTGTACATGTACGAGGGTAAAAAAGAATGGGAAGGAAACAGCAAGGAAATTATTTTCAGTAAAAACGAAAAATTGAACAACTTCATCTTTGCATCCGATTTCTTGAAGGATGCAAAAGACATGAGAATGCTAGAAGTTAGCGGAAAGATTGATGAAAAAAGGAACATGGACCAACTGCTGAATGGCTAAGCCTCCCCTTCCTAAAAACAATTGCCGATAATATTTAAACATTCCTTGCGTCTGCACCTGCTCCATCGCCTCTTTTTATTATCTTCGCCCCACCAAAATAAACATCTTTACCATGTCAGTTTTAGTGAACAAGTCATCCAAGATCATTGTACAGGGTTTTACCGGTACTGAAGGCACATTTCATGCAACGCAAATGATTGAATACGGCACCCAGGTTGTGGGTGGCGTTACCCCTGGAAAAGGAGGAAGCTCCCATCTTGACAGGCCGGTTTTCAATACCGTTGCTGATGCCGTTCAACAAACCGGTGCGGATGTAAGCATCATTTTTGTACCTCCAGCATTTGCAGGAGATGCCATCATGGAAGCTGCTGAGGCAGGGATTTCCCTGGTGGTTTGTATCACTGAAGGCATTCCGGTGCAAGACATGGTCAAAGTAAAAAACTATCTCCAGGGCAAAACAACAAGGCTGATCGGGCCCAACTGTCCTGGTGTTATCACTGCTGATGAATGCAAGGTAGGCATCATGCCAGGCTTCATCTTCAAAAAAGGCAATATTGGTATCGTCTCTAAATCAGGTACCCTCACATACGAAGCCGCAGACCAGATTGCTAAGGCTGGTCTTGGCGTAACAACTGCGATTGGCATTGGTGGAGACCCCATCATTGGAACTCCCACCCGTGATGCAGTTGAACTGCTCATGAACGATCCTGAAACCCATGGCATTGTCATGATCGGAGAAATTGGCGGTGGCATGGAAGCCGAAGCTGCCCGTTGGATCAAAGAACATGGTACCAAGCCTGTTGTGGGATTCATAGCAGGTCAAACAGCTCCTCCCGGCAGAAGAATGGGCCATGCAGGTGCCATCATCGGTGGTTCTGATGATACTGCTGAAGCCAAAATGAAAATCATGCGCGAGTGTGGCATCCATGTTGTAGACAGCCCTGCTGACATTGGCAAGACCATGGCAGCAGCAATGGCAGGAAAATAATTTTCCTCCGACGACCATGAGCAAGGCTCCTCTTTATCATATTCCTTATAAATTCAGAAGGGTTGAGAACCTTCATATTCTACTATGGCTGATCAAGGATGCATGCTGGGCATTGAACCTCAAGCTTCCTGCCTTGATCATGATCATCCCTACCATGGTGGTGGCCATGTTGATCACTTACCAGACCAGAAAAATCACCGGAGAGCTGCTTCACAACCTTGCCATTAATTTTTGGATCACAGCCAACTGTACATGGATGATCGGGGAGTTTTATGGCTGGGATGCCAACCTCATTGGACCCTATGGATTGAGAGAATTCTCTGTCCTGCCTTTTGGCATTGGTTTGTTGATCCTCGGATATTATTACCTGGTATACATGCACAAACCTGGGCTGGAAGAACAGGTTCAGCAACAGACAAAAAAGGTCATCCAGGAAATGGAAGCCAAAGGCCACAACTAATCTGGCCAAAAATGCAGTCCTTGAAGTATCTTTGAGACCTTAATCAAGGCCTCAACAAATCAATCAATATGTTCAGATCTCATACATGTGGAGAACTCAGGCTCCAGCAAGCAGGTTCATCAGTAACGTTGGCAGGATGGGTGCAGACGGTCAGGAAATTCGGCGCCATCACCTTCGTGGATCTGCGTGATCGCTACGGTATCACCCAACTGGTTTTCAATGAGGGCTTCAACCAGCAGCTGGACGAAAATCCATTGGGAAGGGAATTTGTTTTGCAGGCCAAGGGCAAGGTGATTGAGAGAAGCAACAAGAACCTCACCATTCCAACCGGTGAAATTGAATTGGAAGTCACTGAATTTACCATTTTGAATAAATCCGCCGTACCTCCGTTCACCATTCAGGATGATACCGATGGTGGTGATGATATCCGGATGAAATACAGGTACCTTGACCTTCGCAGGAATGCTGTCAAAAGGAATCTTGAACTGCGTTATGCCGTCAACCGATCTGCAAGAAATTTCCTGCATGAAAATGCATTCATGGACATCGAAACTCCATTCCTGATCAAATCCACCCCAGAGGGTGCAAGGGATTTTGTGGTTCCTTCAAGAATGAACCAGGGACAGTTCTATGCACTTCCGCAATCGCCCCAGACCTTCAAGCAACTCCTGATGGTCAGCGGGTATGACCGTTACTATCAAATCGTAAAATGTTTCAGGGATGAGGACTTGAGGGCCGACAGGCAGCCTGAAT
>JBIJAE010000092.1:0-6390 GCA_044345895.1 Chitinophagaceae bacterium | reverse complement strand
ATTCAAAAATGGAAGGCGGATTATAGGAGGATTTGAATTTTTTTAGAAAACCCTCTCCAAATCAGCATCTAACAATGGTTTTGGAAGCATCATCAAGAGAAATGAGTTTCTAATAATTATTCCCCAAAAGCATGTTGCTTCATGACTTTGATTCTCTAATATTTATAAAATATTCAATGTATTCATGAAGTTTGGTTCCTAGGTAGTAGGGTAAATTCATCAAATAGAATTCCTTGCCTTCATTGGTCACCTGTTTTTCAATAGAAAACATTCCAGCATACATTCTTATAGCAAAATGGTGAGGGGCAGCATTCATGAATTGGTGTAATGATTTCAATTTTCCAGCTTTACCTGATTTTATTTCAACGGGGATTGCATATTTTCCGTGTGCAACAACAATATCAACCTCAGCAGAGGACTGATTTTTTTCACGGACCCAGAAATTTGGTTTCGTCGCTTTGGTTGTATTCAATGAAATCAATTCTTGAATGATCAGGTGTGGAATGATTGCGCCCCTGAATGCGTCATTCAAATCGTTCATAGAGAGCATTTCTGCCTGTATATTCAATTCATTGTTGATCAATCCAGTATCCAGAAATTGCATGCGTGGAGATTTTTGCAAATCGTTTTTTAATGGTATTTCTGTATCGGTTGTTGGATAGATGAGCTGAATGATTTTTGCATCATCCAAATTTCTGAACGCTTCACCAACCTCTCTTGATTTGTAGTTTGAGTTGCCCCAGTGTTGAAATTTGATTCTTTTGTCGAGGTATAAATGTGCATTGGACATGATATACCTGATGATACGGGCTTCTGTGTCATTTGAGCCATACTTAACCACATCATCTTTGTAAGTTTCCCAGATGCTCTCATATATTGTTTGAAGCTCACCAATACTTTTTGTTTCCAGGTATTTGGCAATCACTTCAGGCATCCCACCGATAATGGCATATATATGATATATGTCCATTAATGTTTGATGGGCTGTTTTTTTGATTGGAGTTGAATGCATCTGCTCCAGAGCAACAGTCAAGCCGGAAGCTTTGAGGAATTCAGCAAAATTCAGTGGGTGCAAATGAAGCATTTGAATCCTTCCTACTGGAAAACTTTTTACTTTATGTAAAACATGTTCTAATAATGATCCCGCTGCTATCACGTGAATCTTAGGCTCCATTTCATGGAAATACCTTAACATGGCAATTGCCTCCGGAGACTCCTGAATTTCATCTATAAAAATAAGTGTCTCAGCTTTCTTGGAGATTGTAAGGTTGAAAGAAATGAATAAGGCATCGGTCAACAAGTTTACATTCTTAAAGTCACTGAAAAACTTTTTATGTTCTTCTAATTCAAGATTCAGTGTTATCTTTTGTTTGTAGGAGGATGAAAACGACTTGATTAATGTTGTCTTCCCAACTTGACGAGCTCCCCTCAAAATCAATGGTTTTCGTCCGGTGTTTTTTTTCCATTCGAGCAATAGTGCTGATAAATGCCGTTCAAATGCCATTGATTATTGACTTTTATAGACACAAATGTAATAAAATAAGGGTAAAAATGTGATATAAGTGTAATAAAATAAGGGTAAATTTGTGCTAAAATAGTGATAAAGTAAGGGTAAAATCGATTTTGTGTTAGGTTTAATTAAGTTATGGAGACCCCAAAACCTGTGAAATGCACAATGATTTTCAATCGGAATCTTTAACTGGCCTATACCATCGGCACCTCCATCAACAAAATCTCAGACCCTTCTTCTGAAGAGGTCAACATGAATTCTTCTGTTTCCCAGATGCCGAGGCCATCGCGGTTTTCAATGTCAATGCCATCAAGATTGAATTTTCCGTTGAGCACAAAAGCATAGACGCCGTTGCCTGGTTTTTTGATGGCATATTTTGCAGCAACACCATTGTCGAATGTTCCCAAATGAAACCAGGCGTCTTGGTGAATCCATACACCTTCATCATCGCTGTTGGGTGAAAGGACCTGCTGCAATTTGTTTTTTCTGTCTTCCAAATTCAGGCTTACCTGGTCATAACGAGGAGTGACATTTTTCTTGTTGGGATAGATCCAGATCTGAAGAAATTTGACGGCTTCATTTTCATTCTTGTTGTATTCGCTGTGCTGGATGCCTGTGCCGGCGCTCATCACCTGTATGTCTCCTTTTTTGATGACCGTTGCATTTCCCATGCTGTCGCGGTGTTCAAGGTCTCCTTCCAGGGGTATGCTGATGATTTCCATGTTGTCGTGCGGATGTTTTCCGAAGCCCATGCCACCATTCACGCAGTCGTCATTCAATACCCTCAGCACACCAAAATGCATTCTTTCTGGATTATAATATCCGGCAAAACTGAAACTGTGAAAACTTTTCAACCAGCCGTGGTCGGCGTGTCCCCTGGTGTTTGCCTTGTGTAAAATCGTTTTTGACATGGCCTGAAATTTTTACAAAGTTCGGGTAAGTTGCGGGGAATGCAATGGGGTTGAGGGGTGTAGGGGTTTAAAGGTTTAGCGGGATAAAAAACTATGGAAAGCTTAAAAATCAAAACGCTTGAACATCTATCAGGTAGTTTGTGTTATTATATCAATACCTTGACATGAAAAAGATGATACCTGCAGTTTTGATTGTTTTGTTGATTCTTGTTGCATTCCAATCTTTTATGGCCATCTCCACATCAAAAGTTGAAAGACAACCCTACCGGGTCGTAAAAAAAGAAACTGATTTTGAGGTCAGGTTCTATCCTCCTGCCACTTTTGCGACCATCAGGTCATCTGCAAAATCCTACAGGGAACTTTCCGGCAGCGGTTTCAGAAAAATTGCAGGCTATATTTTTGGTAACAATGAAACATCTGCCAAGATTGCGATGACATCGCCTGTTCATATGGACATCAACAAGGATGAATCTTCGATGAGTTTTGTGATGCCTGCTGAATATGACATCAAAAGCCTCCCTCGGCCCAATGATGCCAAAGTGGAGCTACACGAATCTCCCCCTGAATATGCCGCAGCCATTGAGTTTGGTGGCTATGCCAATGATGAAAGCATCAGCAAACATGCCGAGCAGCTGAGAAAATCACTGGAAGAAAAAGGAATCAAACCCATCGGCCATTACCGCTACCTTGGATACAATCCGCCTTATCAATTGGTGGGAAGAAAAAATGAAGTGATTGTTGCCGTTGAGTGGAAGGAATAAAATCAACTCATTTTTGATTCAACTGATGCTTATTTCATAGGACTTTCCCACCACGAATGACATTCAGCAAAATTGCTATGATTGCAATGATAAGGAGAACGTGAATTATCCCGCCTGCACTATAGGCAAAAAAGCCAATGGCCCATCCCAGAATGAGAATTACAGCTATGATGTACAACAGGTTTTTCATGTTTGTGGTTTTAGCGTTTATCACACAATATACAATGCAGGTCCACGCTTAAAACCATTCAAGTTCATTGGTTCTGGTGATTGGCATCACACTAAAATCATAGAGAAATATAGTGCTGTTGTTCGTCAAGATGCTTAGGTATATTTTTAAGAGTATACTCAACCCATATTTCCCAACCCGACTTTCACCCTCCTCATCGCATCAACTATTCTGTTGTACCGCATCAAACTTTCTTCTTCCCCAATCTCCTTGAACTGAATTTTGGTTCCAGGCCTGCATTGTGCAAGCAAAGAAATATCTGCAGCACAGACTCTTGCAATACGCGGATAACCGCCAGTTGTTTGTGCATCGGCCATAAGGATGATGGGATCGCCTTCGTGTGTAACCTGCACAATGCCTGCTGTGACTGCTGTTGAAACCATTTCGGCTTTATGTTCCAGCATGAATTTTTTTCCTTCCAAACGATATCCCATCCTGTTGGACTGGGATGAAATCGTGAACATGGAATTAAAAATATTTTCCTGTGATGAGCTATTGAATAAATCAAACTCGGGCCCTTTGATGGCATGGACAGTTGCAATGTCGGGTGTAGAGACTACAAGATCTGCAGTATGCCAATGGGAAATGCCTACGCCGTTGGGAAGCATATGTAGATTTGATGCGGTTTGAAGATCTTGCTCACGTTTGAATGCCAGCATGTCTCCGGTGATCAGGTTTCTTCCATTTCTTCCGCCAATCCCAGATGGCGCGTAGGTTGATGCGCTGTCCATAACTTTTTTAACATTGAATCCGCCACCGACCGCAAGATATGATCGGCATCCTTGTATGCTTGCTGTTGTTTTGATGATGCTGAATGCAGGAATCCAGAGCAAACGGTTGAAGGGCAATTCCACATCATCAATATATGTCTTGCATCCACCACCAACAATTGCACAAAAGGCTGCCTCGTTGAACATGATCGATGTTCCATGCAGGGTCATTTCAATCACCGCTTCATTTTCATCATTGCCACAAATGATATTGGCCAACGCAGCAGTAACCTTGTCCATTGCACCACCGATGGGAACACCATATTGCTGAAAGCCCCACCTGCCAAGGTCTTGCAGGCTGCTCATGATGCCGGGCTTGAGAATGGTGATGCTCATGGATATTGATTGAAAGCTTCGAGGGTGATGGGGTTGAATTGAACGAGGTCTCCTGCATTCAAAAAACTGCAGGGTGATTTGGATGGGTCAAACATTTTCAAGGGCGTTCTTCCAATCACCTGCCATCCTCCTGGAACCTCTGCAGGGTAGATGCCAGTTTGTTTTCCTGCAATGGCAACACTTCCCATCGGGATCTTCAATGAAGGTGTTTGTTTTCTTGGTACTTCCAACCGTTCAGGCAGTGTTCCCATGTAAGGGAATCCTGGGATGAAGCCGATCATGTATACCCGATAGGAAACGGAGGCATGCAATGAAATAATTTCATCAACAGATAGGTTCAGGTGTGATGAAAGCCAGGGAAGATCCACGCCAAGCGAAGGGTCATAACAGACGGGTATGCAAATCTTTTTCCCAAATAAAGATGAAGTATGAACGGTATCAGCAACTTGAGTACTCAGATCAGACAACAACACCCGAACTGTTCCTGCAGAAACCTGTTCACTGAAGTAAACCGTCAAACTTCCATAAGCGGGAACGCACTCAATGAATCCTTTGAAAGGATTGGATTCAATGGCATGCTGCAAAGCAATGACCCGCCTGTTTGTTGCTTCACTGATGTTTTGTGCAAACTCAATGGTGATGGCCTGATCGTGTATGTTGTATATCCTCGTGATAAGCAAATGGTTTCTGCCTACAACTTACAACCATTACACTAATAATTTATCACCTGTTCTTCAATATTGGCAGGCAATTCACGCCACTGGTATTCCTGGTTGCGAAGCTGTGGTTCAAATCCCGCTTCGCGGATGGCATCCTGCATCGACTTGTAGGTGAAGCGATGGGGGGCACCTGCAGCACTGACCACATTTTCTTCCAGCATGATGCTTCCAAAATCGTTCGCACCTGCATGCAAACAAATTTGTGCCACTTTTTTGCCTACGGTAAGCCAGGAAGCCTGTATGTTTTTGATGTTGGGCAGCATGATCCGGCTGATGGCAATCATCCTGATGTATTCTTCCCCTGTGGTAAGGTTTTGCACGCCACGGATTTTGGTGAGAAGGGTGTCTACATCCTGGAAGGTCCAGGGGATGAAGGCCAGGAATCCATTGGCATCTGCGGGTTTTCTGGATTGCACTTCCCTGATCTTGATCAGGTGTTCAAAGCGTTCTTCTAATGTTTCAACATGGCCAAACATCATGGTTGCGGAACTGGTGATGTTGAGCTGGTGTGCAGCTGCCATGACATCGAGCCATTCCTGGGCGCCACATTTTCCATTGCTGACCAGTCTTCTTACCCTGTCTACCAGGATTTCGGCTCCGGCTCCAGGCAAAGAATCCATGCCCGCCGCTTTGAGGGCGGACAGCACTTCGTGGTGGGTCATTTTTTCCAGCTTGGCGATATGGGCCACTTCGGGTGGCCCGAGGGTATGCAGCCTGATTTCTGGAAACTCAGCCTTGATGGCGCTGAAGGTATCGGTATAATATTTGAGTCCGAGGTCTGGATGGTGGCCGCCTTGCAGCAGCAATTGATCGCCGCCCCACTTGAGGGTTTCCCGGATCTTTTCCCGGTAGGTATCCATGGTGGTGATATAGGCCTCGGCATGTCCGGGGATCCTGTAGAAATTACAGAACTTGCAGTTGGCGATGCAAACATTGGTGGTGTTGACGTTGCGGTCGATCTGCCAACTCACTTTTCCATGGGGCACCTGCTTTTTCCTGAGTTCGTCTGCCACGTGCATGAGGCTGGTCAGGGGGGCTTCCTTGAACAGGAACAGACCCTCTTCTGCTGTAAGAAACTCCAGGTTCAGTGCTTTTTCGTACAATCCATTGAGATCATTCATGTAATTCATTGTAAAGGCAACAAAGTTAGGGCA
>JBIJAE010000090.1:0-6496 GCA_044345895.1 Chitinophagaceae bacterium | reverse complement strand
TCTGGTTGATGATGGTATCGATCGCAATGGCAGTCTTACCAGTCTGACGGTCGCCGATGATCAACTCACGCTGACCCCTTCCGATGGGAATCATGGCATCAATGGCCTTCAAACCAGTCTGGAGTGGCTCCTTCACTGGTTCACGGAAAATAACACCTGGCGCCTTGCGCTCCAGTGGCATTTCATAGAGGTCTCCGGTAATAGGACCTTTACCATCAATGGGTTCGCCAAGGGTATTGATGACACGACCCACAAGACCCATACCGGCCTTAATGGAAGCGATCATTCCGGTTCTTTTTACTTTTGAACCTTCCTTGATGCCGGCGCCTTCACCCATCAATACCACACCCACATTATCTTCTTCAAGGTTGAGTGCAATGGCCTTCACACCATTTTCAAACTCAACAAGCTCTCCTGATTTTACATTGTTCAAACCGTAGATACGGGCAATACCGTCACCTACCTGAAGTACAGTGCCCACTTCCTCCAGCTCTGCTGATGTGTTGAAGTTGCTCAGCTGCTGGCGGAGTATCGCTGAAATCTCATCGGGCTTAATGTCTATCATAACTGCTGATTTAAATTGTAATCTGTTTATTGATTATCCTAACTGGCTTACGTACATGTTTTTGATGAACTGGCGCTTGATGTGTTGAAGGTCATGCCTGATGCTGGCATCAAACAATTTATCATCAACCTGCACAATCAAACCACCAATGATGGAAGCATCCACTTTTTCTTTCAGTTGGATGGTCTTTCCCACCAACATTTTATTGCCCTTCAATTGCTCGGCAACTGCAGCACGAACAGCATCGGTCGCTTCTACTGCTGTTGTCAATTCGACCACTTTGATTCCTTTGTGCTCCCTGTATTTGTCAGTGTATGCATCAATGATATCATTGATGGCAACAGACCTTCCCTTGTTAAAAATCAACTTGAAGAAGGAGGCAGTAAGCGGTAAAACATGCTTAGAGAAAATAGCATCGAAAATAGCCGTTTTCTTGTCTCCTGAAACGACAGGTGAAACCAGCAAAATGCTGAGATCCTTGTGCCCCACCCCCTTGATCAGATCAAGGTCATTCTTCACCTCTTCAATCTTTCCTGTTTCAAGGGCAAGATCAAACAGGGCCTTGGAATAACGCTGTGCAACTTTTATTTGACGCATGTTTATTGGTTTCCGAACTGATGAAGTTCACCAGCCATTTGCTGAATATATTTTTCTTGCTCTGCCTTGTTGTCAAGTTGCTTGCGGATTACTTTTTCAGAAATCTCAATCACCATGCTTCCAATCTGGTTCTTGATATCTGTCAAAGCCGCCATTTTCTGTGCCTGAATGGCTGCCTGTGCATCGGTTACAATCTTGGCTGCTTCGGACTTGGCCTGCTCTTTGGCTTCGCTGATCATCTTGTCTTTGGTTTCCTTGGCTTCCTTGATCAATTGGGCGCGCTCTTCACGGGCTTGGGCCATCAGTGCCTCGTTCTCATTTTTCATTTGGGCCATTTCTGCCTTTACTTTCTTGGCCGTATCCAATGCATCGGTAATGCCTTGTTCACGCTCGGAAAGAGACTTGATGATGATGCCCCAGGCAAACTTCTTGAGAATGAAAAATACAATCAGGAAGGCCAACAGGGTCCAAACCAAAAGACCAACACCAGGTAATAAAAGATCCATGTTCTATATTTTGAATAACAAAGTTAAAAGTACTGCATCCTCCGCCCTGTGCATTGGATGCAGTGTTTTTTGGCGAAACGACTAGGCTTTCAATACAGCCAGCAGACCTGCGATTACCGCGAAAAGGGCAACACCCTCAACGAAAGCGGCAGTCAGGATCATGTTCGCGCGAATGTCGTTGGCAGCTTCGGGTTGACGTGCAATTGATTCAACTGCACCCTTACCGATCTGTCCGATACCGATACCGGCACCAATTGCAGCAAGACCTGCGCCAATTGCACCACCGAGGTGGGAAACGCTAACGTCGAGCAGAATGTTCATCAGACTCATGATACTTGGTTTTATAATTAAAAAAAAGATTTAGTGATGCCCCTCTTCATGCCCGCCTTCAAAAGCCTGACCAATGAACACAGCAGTCAGGTTGGTGAAGATGAAGGCCTGAATGAAAGCAACCATTATTTCAATCATATAGATGAATACGGCAAATGCGATGCTGAGCGGAGAGAATCCCCAGCCTGCAACAGCACTCATCGATCCGAATATGAAAATCAACGTAATAAAGCTCAAAATGATGATATGCCCTGCCACCATGTTGGCAAAAAGACGGACAATCAAAGCGAAAGGCTTGGTGAATACACCCAAAAGTTCAACAGGCAACATGATGAAGATCCTCACCGGTGTGGGAACGCCGGGGAACCAGAAAATATGGCCCCAGAAATGTTTGTTGGTGCTGAACAGGATGACAAAAAATGAGATTACACCCAACACAACAGTGAAAGCGATATTACCTGTCACATTTGCAGAACCTGGGATCAAACCAAAAATATTGTTGATCAGGATAAAGAAGAAGACCGTCAACAGGTAGGGCAGGTATTTCATGTACTTCTTTCCAAGATTGGGTTTGGCCACCTCATCCCTTACAAAAGTAATGACCGGCTCAATGGCATTCTGCCAGCCCTTTGGCGCTGAGGTTATGCCCTGGCCTTTTTTGTATTTATTGGCTACGCTGATCATCAGCACCACAAGAATGATCAGGGAAAGAAACATCTGTACCACATTCTTGGTCAGTGAAATGTCATAAATATGAACTGATTCATCAAGCACCTCAACCCCATTTTCGGATTTTACTGCATGGATTTTATCGTGTTCCATCTTATAGCCATCATGAGATGCATGGCCATGGTGAAATTTGGAGGAGGAAAATGAAACCAACCCTCTTTCTTTGCTCCAAAGAATGATGGGCAGGGGTATGGTGGCATGAAATTCTTCTCCATCGGCCTTCTTTAGCGTGAAAAAGTGGAACTCATGGGAGTCCTGGATATGCTCCATGATGACTTTTGCTGGGTCAAGCCTTTCGCCACCCGGTTCCTCATTCGCCTTTACGGAAGTGGAAACCAGTGCCAAAAAAAGGCCCAGAGTCGCTACCAGCAAAGATTTTAGCCTATGTACACGCATATACGCCTTGAAATTTTGCGCAAAGATAGCACGGAGTGGGTTAAAATTGCCCGAAAATCTTAAAAATCTATTCCCCATTTTTCTGTTGTTGCAGGGAAATCATCTGTGCATATTTCCCGCCAAGGGCCAGAAGTTCTTCATGTTTTCCCATTTCCACCCTTTTCCCTTGGTCCATGACCAAAATCTGGGTGGCCTGGCGGATGGTTGACAACCGATGGGCTACAACAATGGAGGTTCTGCCCCTGGTGAGCACAGCAATGGCCTGCTGGATCAATTGCTCGGTATGGGTATCAACAGAAGAAGTTGCTTCATCCAGGATCAGGATGGCCGGGTTGAAAAGCAAAGCCCTGATAAAGGATAGCAATTGCCGCTGGCCCATTGATAGGGTATTGCCCCTCTCCATCACATCATAATCATACCCACCGGGAAGTTGCTCAATGAAAGCGTGAATGCCTATCATTTTGGCGGCTTCCACCACTTCTTCCCTGCTGATGGAAGGATCGCGAAGGGTTACATTGTCATGAACTGAGCCCGGAAAAAGGAAAACATCCTGCAGTACAACAGCAGTTCCTGCACGCAAACTGTTGATGGTGAAGGCTTCTATCGGCAGGTCATCAATGAGGATTTCCCCGGATTGGTGTTGGTAAAGCCTATTCATCAGGCTGATGATGGTTGACTTGCCACTTCCGGTATGCCCTACAATGGCCAGGGTCTCCCCTTCGTTCAGCTTGAAGTTCAGGTCAGAAAGCACTGGATGGCCATCCGTATAATGAAAACCAACGTGCCTGAATTCAATCTTCCCCCTGATTTTCATGTCTCTTGCGCCAGGAGCATCTGTCAATACATCTGTGTTGTTGAGCACAGCCAATACCCTTTCCCCTGCCACCATGCCCATCTGAAGTACATTGAACTTGTCGGCAATGACCCTCAGGGGCCTGAACAACAGGTTCAACAAAAGGGTAAAGGAAACAATATTTCCAGCCACCAGAACAGCGTCTTCCTGGTTTAGCTGGTAAGCGTCCTTTGCAGCAAACCAAACCAGCATGCCCATGGAAAAAGCCAATACGATCTCTACAACCGGGAAAAAAACGGAATAAGCAAAAATGGCTTGGATATTGGCATCCCGGTGCTTTCTGTTGATGACCTCAAACCTTTCTTGTTCTCTTTTTTCTGCCGTAAATGCCTGAATGATTTGCATACCGGAGAGGTGCTCCTGCACAAATGCATTCAATGCCGCAATCGCGTTGCGGACATTGACAAATGATTTGTTCACGCTTTCCTTGAAGAAGTAAGTGGCCATGATCAGGAGAGGAAATGGTATGATACAAACCAGGGTCAATTGCCAGTTGGTATAGAACATCGCAGAGAGAATGGCAACAATGGAAAGAAAATCGGCTACAATCGGCACCAATCCTTCAGAAAAAATATCATTGATGGATTCGATATCATTGATGGTTCTGGTGGTCAAAGTACCGATGGGGGTTTTATCATATTGCTTGAGGTTGTAAGAGAGCACCTTTTCATAGACCTTTACCCGCATGTCTTTTACCACCCGGTGCCCCAGCCAGGAGGTGGCATAGGAAAAGAAAAAACGCATGGCAGTCTCTGCCAGCAAAAGCCCTACCTGCAGAAGGCTGATCCACAACAGAAAATCCAATACCATTTGTGATCCTGTAGCACCGGAAGCATTGACACGCTTGAGTGTCAGGTTGATCATCAGGGGCCGAAGGGGCGACACCATGGCCAACAACAATGCCAATACAATTGACAGATAAAATTTGCCTGCATAGGGTTTTGCAAATGCAAAAATCCTGCTCAGCAATGGCAGGTCGAATATTTTTTTCCGGTTTGGGTTCTTTTTATTTTTCATCATTCATGCAACCACCGCCTAAGGATTCCTGTTGGCAAAAGCCTTGATGAACAAAGCCCCAAGGTTCTTGTGTGGGGGGATATAATTGTCGAAACGCTCTTTTGCGATGCCTGTATTGAATTGCTTCTCGAGCTGATGCCAGATACTGATCCAGTCTACTGCTTGTCCTAGCCTGACGGACTCATTGATCATTCTTAATACTGGCTCATTGACAAGTTTGGTACCCACTTCTTTGGATGAAACGATATGGGCATCGGGGCAAATGCTCAGTACTGTATTGAGGTTCTGGAAACTGCCGCAAGATCCCAGAACAATAATTTTAGCAGATACAGGAAGCTGGTTGACGGTATACTTGAGGTGATAACTGTGGCCACGGTGAATCACTATTGTAGGCTGGAGCCCTTGTTCATGCAAATGGTCAACCAAAAGGGCCTGGGCCTTTGCATCCGGGTCATCTCCCGCCGAATTGTCAAGGGGCAGGTTGGCAAATATCCACACAGGCTTCCCCAACAAAGACTTGATTTCAACCCAGTTTTCTGCTTGTATGATTTTCCATTCTTTTTTGCCCCTGAACATGGACATGAAGTTGGCAAAGGATTCCTTTCCGTCCTTGTCTCCATAGAAAAAAACCTGCTGCACAATGCGCCCGGCACTGTCGGCAAGATTGGATAAGGGAAGTGAATAAACAGGAGGGATACCATACTTGAGAGAAAGCAGTTGGGAACTGTCTGAAGCAGACATAAAAAGCAGCTTGAGGATGTCATAAATGGCTATGCCCCTTTTGTTGCCAAGCGATTGTTGCTGGATGAGGTTATTTTCAATTTCAAGCTTGACCAAATCCCTGATGGCTGTATTGCTGATGCTTCCATAGGAATCTGCCACATCGACAGCATCCTCAAGATTGAGGTTTTTTTCCAACCCGCGCACAAATCCCTTGATCAGGAGTTGTGCATTTTCTGCTGGCATACTGGACAAGAAAAGATCAAGCTTGTTGTAAGCAGCAGCCATCCTGATGAATTTCTTAAACCGGTCAAACCTCACATCCATGAGCAGTGCATCTCCCCCCCGCTTTTGCATGCGCGCCATCATCCGGTTGTAAACACCGGTATAGCTGGAGGTATAAATGACATCTTCACCCGTCACAATGATATAATACAATTCTGCTGCGCTAAGCGGCTCTACAATCTTGAAGCGAACCGCCTCGGGCTCATCATGCAAGGCATTGATTTCATTGATGAATATTTCTTCCGCTTTTCGCTTGATCATGACGCCCATTTCCTGATAAAGGATAGGCGTATCCCCGGCAAGCATGTCATCCATGAACTGGATCTGGGTCTTGACCAGCAATTGGTAGTAGGCGAGATGATTAGTGGCAGTAGACTTGATGCTGTCAACGGAGATTTTTCCCTTGCGTATTGAATGTAAAAATGGGAAAATCAATCTTCCTGCACTTTCATCAGCAATCCCTGTAATCAGTTTCACCAGTGTATCATCAATTGACCT
>JBIJAE010000088.1:0-6519 GCA_044345895.1 Chitinophagaceae bacterium | reverse complement strand
CATACTAAATGTAAAAAATACTTTACATTTAGTAAAATATACTGTATGTTCAAACAAATCTTGCTCCCAAACAGGTTCAAGCTGATTGGATGGATTTTACTTGTTCCATCAGCTTTGCTGGGTTTCTTGCTGATGTTGAGCGATTTGGAATCGACTCTCTCGATCAAGTCAAAGGTCTTTGCACTGTACAACGATGAGATTCTTGGGGATAAAAGTCAATTTGGCATCATTTCCACCGATATCACCAATACCCTGGTGGGTGTTTTTTTTATTCTGGGTGCCATGATGGTGGGCTTTTCGAAAGAAAAGCAGGAAGATGAATACGTTGCCAATCTGCGCCTTTCTTCTTTGATGTGGGCTGTTTGGGTAAACTATGTTTTGCTTTTCCTGTCCTTCATTTTCATTTACGGGATGGGCTTTTTTCATGTGATGATTTACAACATGTTTACCGTATTGATCATTTTCATCGGTAGGTTCAATGTTATTCTTTTGAGGAACAAAATGATTTCCACCGATGAAAAATAGTATAAAAGTGGAGCGGGCCATTCATGATTTCACGCAGGAACAACTGGCACAAAAACTGGGCGTTAGCCGCCAGACCATCCATGCCATCGAAGCCAATAAATACGTGCCCTCAACAGTATTGGCCCTTAAATTGGCACAACTCTTCAACAAGCAAGTGGGGGAGATTTTTCGGTTGGATGAGGGAGATTGATCAGGATGTTTTCTTGTAGGATTTCTGCAGTTTGATGCCTGCTCCAAAAATTCTGTCGCCCCTGCTATCCCATTGAAATGACAAATTTCCTTTGGTCTCTATTATTTTTGTCTTGAACAGGTGAATGTCTGCGAATACCATGGCTCCAGCAGCAAACGTGTGGGGCCTGATGGAGTTGATGACATAATTTGTTGAATACAGTGGGCCTGATGTGGTTTGTACAACATCCACATTGAACATATATTTTTCAGGTCTTGAAGTAGTCTGGTACCTGACCAGGGCAGCAGTTCCTGTTCTGATTTTTCCTTTCAGCATGCTCGTAGAAATTCCAGCAGAAGTTTGAATACCGGCTGTTATATATTTAAGGGGAGCACTCCTGAACCATGGGTTGATCGCTGTGGGAATGGAAAATCCAGATAACACAGCATTGTGCGTAATCTCATTTCCCGATTGGATGGTGAACAACAGATCGTTGTGCAGCATCGTTTTTTTACCAATGCTGATTTGATGGTTCAAGCCCAGGTTAAATCCATTTATCTTTTGGCTTTGGTGATGTGAAAATCCGGTAGTCAAGCCGAATCCTCTTTCTGGAAATCTTATTTTTTTCGCTTCCTGGGCGGGCAAAGTATGATTGAGACAGAGCAGCAACATGACTGAAAAAATGCATGCTGAAACTTTCGATGGATGTATTGAGTTGATCATCATCTGCTACTTTTTATATTTGGTTTGAAAAGAAAGCCCCAGGCCTGTTAAGGCATCTCCTCTCGTATCGTTTTGAAAATAAAGTTGGAAGCCCAATTTGTTTTTCTTTGTTTCAAAGAGCAGCAAATCAGCGCTGATCCGGTATCCGAGAGAAAAGGTATTGGGATCGACTTCATAGATGTTATAACTGTACTGGTTTGTTCCTGGTCCCATCCCCCTGGCCGCATACATACCAGATGATGTCATCTGGTACCGGGCCACCAATCCTGCTCCAATTTTCAGGTCGCCGCGTTTCGAGTAACGGTAGAAAGTGGGCATTGTTTGAATTCCGGCTGTGACAGTTTGCAGGCTTTTGTAGGTGCTGTTGACCTGCAAAGGGTATGAACTTAATCCAAATCCCCCTTCCTGTCCAGAATGAATAGTGACCCCCACATTGTTGTAAAAGCCATAACGTTTGCCCCATTTTCTTTCTATCCCGAATTCAAGGTTTGTGCCGGAAAGGTCTCCGGTTCCATGGAAGGAGAGAAATCCATTGAAATTAAGCTGTCGTTCAATGGTTTTTATTTTCTTTTCAGGAGATGGACTGGTTGGAGGATTGTTGTTGCAGATCACAACAATGATTGTGTCTTTAATTTTTTCGTTGAGTTTTTTTATGATATCACTATTGGATGGTAAGAAAGATCTTGACAGATGATCTGCAGCCCTGATTTGAAGGGAGTATGGGGTTGGTGAAGGCTCAGCATCAAATTCCTCCTCGTATATTTTATCTTGACCTTTTACTTTTGGCAATATTTTTGAAGATTGATTGTAGATATGATGCTGTTTCTCTTTTGAGGGTTGGTTTGAAGAAAAGGGAGTGCTGGTTTCTTCGCTGATGGGTGATTTTTTGTTTGATGAAGTAACCGCTGTTTTGGATTCAGAATCGTTCTGAACTGTTTTTTGTTCATCATTAATTGTGTACGCTGGATTGAGCCAAATGCCTGTTCCACCGATCAAAATGCAGGAAGATAAAATCCACCAAAGGAGGATTCGTCTTTTCCTCTCTTTTTGGATCCTGGCTTCAACCTCTAGCCAAACTGCTGCTGATGGTTCTATGCGCAACCCATTCAGTTCTTCCTCCAGCTTGTTTTCAAATAATTCATTGCTCATTTTCAACAGGTTTTTGTTTTTCGGTTTCCGCTTTTTGCATAAGCGCTGCCAACAACATTCTTGCTCTCTGATACTGAGACCTTACACTTACCGGTTTGATGTTGAGCAGGGATGCTATTTCATTGTGTGTATATCCTTCGATGGCGTGCAGGTTAAATACAACGCGGTATCCGTCTGGCATCAGCTGGATGATAGATGCAATTTCCTTTGCCGTTAGCAGGATTTCCGGGTCGTCGTTTGTTGACAGGTTTACTGTATCATCTTCATCTTCCCGATTGATCAGGTTGAGTTTGGATTTCTTGATCTCATTGATAGCCGTGTTCACCATGATCCTCCTGATCCAGGCCCCCAGTTCACCGCTACCCTTGAACTGACTCAGGTTCTTGAATACTTTCACAAAGCCTTCTTGGAGCATGTCTTCTGCTTCCGCCAGGGATTTGCAATAGCGATAGCACACGCCCAGCATGGTTGCTGCATGGGAATCATACAGTGCTTTCTGGGCTTTTGGATTTCCCTTTAAAACCTGATCTATCAATTCTTTTTGGTCGCTCATGCTCCTGGTTATCAGCTTGACAATGAAATTGGCAGAACTGTTGCATGATCGATAAATTTCTTTGCCTAAAAATATAGTTGTTTAACTAAAAATATAGTTATATGTTTGTTCAACTAAAAAAATAGTTGAACATGGGCAAGTCATTGACTAAGGCAGAAGAGCAGGTGATGCAGGTGCTTTGGAAGCTCCAAAAGGGTTATCTGAAAGACATTGTTGATGCAATGCCAGAACCCAAACCGCACAGCAATACGGTTTCTACTGTCATCAAGATTTTGATCGACAAAGGGTTTATAGACCATGAGGTCCACGGCCGTGTGCATTGTTATTCTCCAAAAATTAGTAAAGGAGAGTATTCCGGATCAACCATCAAAAATATTGTAGACGGCTATTTTGAAGGATCTTTTGCCGATGTGGTTTCGTTTATGGTTGACCAGAAAGACCTGAAGGTTGCCGATCTGGAATTGTTGCTCAAAGAAATGAAAAACAAAAAATAGTACCATGGCTGTTCTCTTCGTTTATATACTGAAAGTGCTGCTCTGTAGCGCTATTTTATATGGGTATTACCTGTTGGTCTTGAAGGATAGACGGTTTCATTATTACAACCGTTTTTATTTGCTTGCCGTAGCCACCTTTTCATGGATGATCCCTTTGATAAAGATCAATTTGCAACCAGTTCAAGGATCCCTGAAATCTACTCCTTACCAACTTGCGGAAATCATCGCTGACAACAATGGTGAGTTTGACGGAATGGCTGAGTCGGTTTCATCTTCCATGGATTGGACGCCAATTGCCTGGATGATTTTTGGTCTTGTCTCAACCATTGTTTTTCTGGGTTTGGTTCGTTCATTGATCAGGGTTTACCAATTGGTGAAGGCATATCCCATTCAACGGCTGAACGGTTTGAATTTAGTGATGACGGATGCGATCGGCACTCCTTATTCATTCTTTTCCTACATCTTTTGGAACAGGTCGATTGATCTGGAAAGCAGGGTGGGCAAGCAGATGCTGGCACATGAATGGGTTCACTCAAAAGAGAAGCATTCTGCAGACAAATTGTACATCGAAATGATGATGGTGTTTGGCTGGTTCAACCCGATTTTTTGGATACTCAAGCGTGAATTGTACCTGATCCATGAATTTATTGCCGATAGCCAATCCATCGAAAATCAGGACAGTGGCCTGTTGGCAGAGTTATTGCTCGCAGCGGCTTATCCCCAACAACAAAATCGTCTTACACATCCTTTTTTCTTTTCACCTATTAAACGCAGAATTACCATGCTGAAAAAAAATGCCTTGCCACGGTTCAGTTATTTCAGAAGACTTCTTGTCATTCCAATTGTTTCAGCGTTGTTTTTGCTGTTCGCTTTTAGAAATACCAATAGCAACAATCAATTGTTGAATCTTGACAAGCAATATGTGGTGGTATTGGATGCAGGTCATGGAGGAACGGATCCTGGAGCAAAGTCTGCCGCGGGAGACAGGGAAGCGGATATGTCCCTTCAACTTGTTCAAAAAATTGTTGCTTTGAACAAAAATCCTCAAATCAGGTTTGAACTTTCGAGGGACAAGGATGCATATGTCAAGTTACAGGACAGGACCATTTTTGCAAACAATAAAAATGCTGATCTCTTTGTTTCGGTGCATATCAATGCCTCACCCAACAAAAATACTAAGGGCTTACAGTTATATACTCCAAGGGAAGGCTCACCAGCTTATTTAAAGAGCATTCCTTTGGCCAGCATCATGAAGGAAAGCCTCACAGATCTTTTCAGCAGCACCACTGTAAAGACTAGAAAAATGGGTATCTGGGTGTTAGACAAATCATCCATTCCTGCCATTATGGTGCACCCAGGATTTATTACAAATGAAAAGGATCTTGCCATTATCAAAACCAAACAGGAGGAGATCGCAGCTAAAATCTTGAGTGGCATTGAGAAATACCTTGCACAAAAAGAACAAGGATATGCATCAATACCCAGTAAAGCGGATTGAAGGATTTGAATATCAGTTTAAAGGGGCCTTTTGCCCATTTTTTATTTATTGGAAAAAAATTATATATAATAGAAAAATATTCTATTTTTGTAAAAATCTGTGAGAATGGTTATTGTGTCTAAGGCAGTGCTTAGGGATTCCGCTGAAAAGTATCCAGCGGCAGCTGTTGCAGTCTTTAAGTGGTATGAGATAGTTAGTTCCTCTAATTGGAAAAACTTTTCTGAAATGAAAAATAGCTTCAATTCAGTTGATGCGGTTGGAAATGATCGATATGTGTTTGATTTGAAGGGGAACCATTTTCGGCTCATTGCATTGATAATTTTCAAAGTCAGGACTGTTTTTATTCTTTTTATTGGCACCCACAGTGACTATGATCAACTGGAAGCGTCAAGCGTAACTTTTAAAAAGCATTGATCGATGAAATACAAAATCAATTCAAAAAAGGAATATCACCAAACCATGGTGGATGTATATGAGCTGATGAACAAAGGGGAGCATCTTCTGACTGAGACTGAATTGAATAGGCTTTCAACCATGGCGGAAGCTGCAGAAAAATATGAGAATGATGTGCTTCATTTGAAGCCACAAAGAGAGCCCCAGTCGATACCAGAAATGGTTGAGCTTAAAATGTTTGAACAAAAAATTTCACAAACAATCCTGTCTGAAAAATTGGGTTTTTCTCCTTCAAAGGTTTCTGAAATTCTTTCCGGCAAAAGAAAGCCAGATGTTTCTTTCTTGAAGGGAATCCACAAGTTGTTGCATATTGATGCAGATTTTCTGCTCAATCACGCATAATTTTCCCTAATCATGCAGTATGGATTATTTTGTACCAATGGCTTTGATTTGCTTTTTCTTTGTCGTTGATATCGGTTTTAGCCTGTTTGATTCTTTTAAGGCTTTGTCCAATATCATCTCAATTTGACCGTTTACACTCCTGAATTCATCGTTTGCCCATTTTGCCAAAGCATTATAGGCTTCTTCATTGATTCTCAAGACGAAATTCTTTCTTGAAAGTGACATAGTGTTGAAGTCTTAAATTAGTAAAGTGTTCCTGTGTTAAGAACAGGAGATGCTGATTTGTCGCCGCAGAGCACAACCATGAGGTTACTGACCATCGCAGCTTTTTTATCATCGTCCAAGGTGACAATGTCTTTTTCAGATAGCATTGCCAATGCCATTTCCACCATGCTGACCGCTCCTTCCACAATTTTTGTTCTTGCCGCAACAATGGCAGTAGCCTGTTGCCGCTGAAGCATTGCTCCTGCTATTTCTGCGGCATACGCAAGGTGGCTGATCCTGGCTTCCATGATGATAACGCCTGCTTTGGAATACCGATCACTCAGTTCAGCTTCCAGCATTTCGATTACTTTCTGCCCACCATCCCTTAAAGTGATTTGTGCTTTTTCAT
>JBIJAE010000087.1:0-6535 GCA_044345895.1 Chitinophagaceae bacterium | reverse complement strand
GGCCATGTCGAAAGCACTTTTGATGGTGCTGTTGAATGCAATATGCGCATGCAATTCATTCATTCTTTCCTCAATGGCGCAAGGATTTTTTCCTTTTATAATACCCGCGAGTTCCTTTCCTATATGGAAACAACTGTCCTGGGTTTCTCCTACGAGCATGGGGAACGGGCTGCATTCTCCAACCCCATTTATGCCAGCATCAGTATTTATTTTGATGTAGATATTCTTTGCTGCATAGCAGGTTTCTGTTGCAATCACAAATGGCTCCATGGGGATGGTCAACCTGCTGATTTCAATTGAACTGATCTTCATGCTGCAATGGGTTATATTGTTCTTTGATGTAGCCCCTTTGATTTTCAAAGGTAAAGGTTCTAGTGGTTACCGCTGTCATTAAACATATTAAACAAAATCATTTTTCTAATGTTGTATTTCAAATCAATGTATGGAAAAGCTCAATGGTAAAAAGGTTGTTGTTGCAGGTGCTACAGGAGGGATTGGATCCAGTTTGGTTAAACTGTTGGTTCAAAGTGGTGCAGAAGTTTTTATCACAGGAAGAAACAATGAAAAGTTGTCTACTATTGCTGCGTCCCACGGGATTCCCTCTTCTCATTTTTTGGCGACAGACATCAGCGATGGAGCCCAGATGGAATTGCTGGCTGGCACTGTATTGACTCAACTTGGAACACCAGATATCTTGATCAACCTCGCTGGTATTGGCATCATCAAGCCAATGGAGCAATTGTCTTTGGATGATTTTTCAAGGTCTATACAAACCAATCTGGTTGGAGCATTTCTTTTTGTAAAATCCTTTCTTCCGGCAATGAAAGAAGTAAAAAAAGGGTTGATCATCAATGTTCCAGGAGTGTTGGGGAAAGTGCCCATGGCCGGTGCGGCTGCCTATTCTGCCAGCAAATACGGCATTGTGGGAATGATGCAAAGCATCAGGGAAGAGTTGAAAAGAACGGAGATCAGGATTACCAACTTGTTTCTGGGTGGCGTTGATTCTCCTTTCTGGGATGAAATTGACCTGAGGGTGCAGAAAGATAAAATGATCCGTGAAGAAGAGGCCGCAAGGTCAATTTGGTTTCTTTGTCAACAGCCTGCAAGTGGTGTAGTCAGTGAAATGGTCTTACAACCTTTCAATCACCAGGCCATCTAAAGCATGGTTCCTTTCAGGAAAAAATAGGCGCAGTTGAAGTAAATGATGACGCCCGTAACGTCTACCAGGGTAGCAACAAAAGGTGCGGAAGATACAGCAGGGTCGGCCCCCAGTCTTTTAAGCACTATTGGTAACATCGATCCTGAAATGGTACCAAACATGACCACGCCAATCAGGGAAACCCCAACAACCATCGCTACCAGGAAATAATGCGCTCCATACACTTCAGGGAATATTTGAGACCATACCATCACCCTTGAGAATCCTATGATGCCCAGAACTGTTCCCAGCATGATGCCAGAGACAATTTCCCTGCGCATGACCTTCCACCAATCTGCAAGGGTAACTTCACCAACAGTAAGTGCCTGAATGATCAGGGAGGATGCTTGAGAGCCAGTATTTCCACCACTTGAAATGATGAGTGGAATGAATAGTGAAAGAATCAGGGCCTGGTCAAGCGCATGCTCATAGCTGGCCATTGCGGTTGCTGTGAGCATCTCGCCTAAAAAGAGAACAATCAGCCAGCCCACCCTTTTTTTGAAAAGTTTGAAAATGGAGATTTCCAGGTAAGGCTCTTCAAGGGCCTCGGTACCTCCCATTTTCTGCATGTCTTCACTGAACTCCTCATTGGCAACCCAGAGGACGTCATCAATCGTCACGATACCCAACAAAATATTGTTGTTGTCTACAACGGGAAGGGCCACCCTGTTGTTCATCTTGAAGACCTGGTTGGCCTTTTCCTGATCATCATATACATTAAGTTCTATGTACCGCCCATCCGTGAGTTCACTGACCATCCTGTCTGGGGGCGATAGCAAAAATTCTTTTATCCTGACGTCATCCAGGAGTTGGCCCTGGTCGTTGATCACATAAATAACGTCGATTGTTTCAGACTCCTGACCCACTTCCCTGATGTATTCCAATACCTCTGAAATGGTCCAGTCTGACTGAACGGCAATATAATCCGGTGTCATCAGACGCCCAACGCTGCCTTCCGGATAGCCCAGGAGGGAAAGCGTGATTTTTCTTTCTTCGGGATTCAGGAGCTTGATCAGTTCCCTTACTGCGTTGGTAGACAACTCCTCCAGAAATGAGGTACGGTCATCCGCAGGGAGCTCATTCAGCAAAGCCGCCGTTTTCAGGGGAGGAAGTTCCTGGATGATGTCTTTTTGAACACCGAGTTCTATGATTTTGAAAGTGCTGGCCGCCCTGTGGATAGACAGTTCTGCCATGATTTGAGTGGCATGTTCCTTGTTGTCCTCAATGAGCTGACCCACATCGCTGATGTTCAGCTCGTTGAGGAATTCCGGCATGTGCTTGGCATTTTCCTCCTGGAGGAAAAAGTCAAACTGTTCTTGAAGATCCATATTGGTATCGATCTGAATCATGCCGGATGCTGGTTTCTGCGAAAATAATCATAGTTTTTAAGCCCGCAATATTAACTTCAAGACGGGTACAATTGGATTTAGTTCTGCTGAAATGGATAAGACAAACAATATTGTACATTTGTTGCCATTCAATTGAAGCGCTGATGATTCTTTTTTTGATAGGATTTATGGGGTCAGGCAAGTCCTTTTATGCCAAAGGTTTGTCTGGGTTGCTACAAATCCCTTGCGTTGACCTTGATCAATTCATTGAGGAGAGACAAGCCATGTCCATCAGTGAAATTTTTGAAAGCAAGGGGGAAGCGGCGTTTAGGGCCCTTGAATCAGTAGCCATTAAGGAGGTTCACGCAGATTTATTG
This sequence comes from Chitinophagaceae bacterium, assembly GCA_044345895.1. Lineage (GTDB taxonomy): Bacteria > Bacteroidota > Bacteroidia > Chitinophagales > Chitinophagaceae > Pollutibacter. The sequence goes on along the minus strand of JBIJAE010000087.1, from coordinate 3,632 downwards.
GCCAGAACTGCAGAAACGCCAGATAAAAATAATATTTTAGGTATCATCTCTTGTGGGGGTGGAACGCCCTGTTACAATGACAACATGGAATGGATGAACAAGCATGGTTTGACGATTTGGGTCAATCCGGATGAAGCTGTCATTTTGGAGCGGTTGAAAAAAGAGAAAAAAACAAGGCCTCTTGTAGCAAGCATCCCAGAAGAAAAATTGAAACTGTTTATTCATCAAAAGATGTCAGAACGGATACCTTACTATGAAAGAGCCCAAATTGCAATTTCCAACTCCCATATTTCTCTTGAAGATTTTGTAAAAACCATTCAACATGCAAAGAACCTTTTTTAGAACTGCCGCTATACTTGCCATGATCTCAGTCATGCTTGGGGCTTTTGGCGCCCATGCACTGAAAGAGCACCTCTCTGAGCAATCCCTGGCCAGTTTCCAGACGGCTACTACTTATATGATGAGCCATGCTGTTGCTCTCTTTATCGTTGGAATGATGTACCGACATTACAAGAAGAAAACAATGGTATGGTCGGGTAATTTTTTTGTGATGGGCATTATCATGTTCTCTGGATCAATCTATTTGAGGCTTGCCCTCTCTTATCTGGGCTTTGAGAAACTGGCGATTGTTAATTTTGTTACTCCTGTGGGAGGCCTGATGTTCATTTTGGGATGGCTGATGCTTTTTGTTACCATCCCAGCGCGGGAACACAAAGAAAAGGTTGCACAATCAGATGACTAAAATATAATGTATTTTTGAGGTGATCAATGCAATATCTCACTTCAAACCGCTCAAAGCCGAATGGGTAACCGCTTAAGAACCCCAAAAAATACTGCTGATCCCGAGGTCCTGAAAGAGGAAAAAGAGGAAACTGTTGAAATACGATCTCTCGTGCGTGATGAGAGGACCCATAAAATCCTTGGTTCAGTTTTGATTTTCTTTGGATTGTTCCTTTTTGTGGCATTTACCTCCTATTTGTTTACATGGATGGAGGACCAGGACAAGGTAAGGGACATGGGAGCGAAAATCCTGATGCCCAATGAACTGGAAATCAGCAACCAGCTCGGTAGCCTGGGGGCGTATACTGCATTTGTATTTTTTGAGTATGGCTTTGGTTTGGCATCCTATCTTTTTTGTTCCCTTTTTTTTGTTTTGGGTTTGAACCTCATGTTTGCTAAACCCATTTTTTCTGTTGTAAGAAACCTCCGTTATCTGGTCACCGGTTTGATCATCGGAAGTGTAAGCGCTGCTTTTTTTACCCCAGCAACTGCCTTCAATTGGGGCGGTGCATTGGGCAAGTATGCTGCCAGCTGGCTTACAGCTGTCATCGGATGGGCAGGAACCTTTGCTTTGATTTCACTATCCCTATTTTCCTACGTCATTTGGCGGTTCAATCCCATTTTCAAGTGGCCAGTTTTCTCTCCCAAGTTAAAAAATGATACGCAGGATTTCTCAATGGAGGCTTCGGTCACTCCTGCAATCGTAGCACCTGAAATAATACAGCCAAGGCTTGATTTGACCGAAGGGAATTCCCTCAAGTCTCAACAGGCACTTGCTCCATTGACAGAACACCCGGTTGATACAACGCCATTGGAACTTGTTGAAAAACAAGTCGAAGAAGTTGCGCCAGTCATCACAGGGCCAGAAGAAGTTCCTTGGGAAGCCGATGAGATAGAAGAGGATGAAAGTGCAGAAGCTGATCCTCCCCTGGAGATCAAGCCTGTAGTTGCTGAAAAGGAGATTTCGCCCAAGGCTGCAGCCGTTTTGGCATCACCCCGTTACGACCCGATTGCAGACCTCAAAGGGTATAAGTTCCCCTCACTGGACCTTTTGGCCCAGCATACTGGTGAAAAGATCGTGATGGATCAGCATGAGCTGGAGGCCAACAAGACCCAGATCATGAGTACCCTTCGAAACTATGATATTGAGATCCAAAAAATATTTGCAACCGTAGGGCCAACAGTAACCCTATACGAAATTGTTCCAGCGGCTGGTGTAAGGATCTCCCGCATCAAGAACCTGGAGGATGACATTGCTTTGAGCCTTTCGGCCCTTGGCATCCGCATCATCGCCCCCATTCCAGGCAAGGGAACCATTGGTATTGAAGTTCCCAATGTAAAGAAAAGTATTGTGGGCATGCGCTCGCTCCTGGCTTCCGATAAGTTCCAGAAAAACGACTATGCCTTGCCCATTGCACTGGGTAAAAAAATTGACAACGAGAACTTCATTGTTGACCTTGCCACCATGCCGCATTTGCTGATGGCGGGTGCCACTGGTCAAGGTAAATCCGTAGGGCTGAATGCCATTCTGGTTTCATTGTTGTATAAAAAACACCCATCACAACTGAAATTTGTGCTGGTTGATCCCAAAAAAGTGGAGCTGAGCATTTACAGGACAATTGAAAAACATTTCCTTGCCAAGCTGCCCGGGGAGGATGATGCTATCATAACCGATACCAGAAAAGTAGTCAATACCCTCAATGCACTTTGCATTGAAATGGATGAGCGGTATGATCTCTTAAAAGAAGCTGGTTGCAGAAACATCAGGGAATACAATGAGAAATTTGCATCCAGAAAACTCAATCCTGAAAAAGGACACAAGTTTCTTCCTTTCATTGTACTGGTCATTGACGAGTTTGCTGATCTGATCATGACAGCTGGCAAAGAGATTGAAACGCCCATTGCCCGTCTTGCCCAGTTGGCAAGGGCCATCGGCATTCACTTGATTGTGGCAACGCAACGTCCTTCTGTGAATATCATCACTGGAACCATCAAAGCCAATTTCCCTGCCAGGATTGCTTTCAAGGTTTCCTCCAAGATTGACAGCAGAACAATCCTGGATGTTGGCGGTGCAGAGCAGTTGATTGGAAGGGGAGACATGCTGGTTTCTTATCAGGGTGAAGTAACAAGGGTTCAGTGTGTATTTGTTGACACGCCTGAAGTGGAAAAAGTAGCTGATTTTATTGGAGGACAGCAAGGGTATCCATCTGCATTCGAACTGCCGGAAGTGGTGGATGAGAAGGACATGGATGATCGTGAGGTTGATTTGCTGAGCAGGGATCCCTTGTTCAGTGAAGCCGCATCCCTTATTGTACAAAGTGGCATGGGCTCGACTTCTCTGATCCAGCGCAGGTTAAAACTCGGCTATAACCGTGCAGGCCGGTTGATGGATCAACTGGAAGCCGCGGGTGTGGTTGGGCCCAGCAAGGGAAGCAAGGTCAGGGAAGTCCTTTTCAAAACCGAATATGAACTCGAACAGTTTTTAAAATCGATGGAATAGTCTTTTCTTTGCATCGGCTTTGGCCATTTGCCAGCCTCAACCAAACTACAATAGTCATGTTCAATCGCATATTGTCGATAGTTTTCACAATGATGGTTACCTGCCTCATTGCAGCTGCACAGGCTCCCAAAGCAATGGGAAAAAGTGACCCGGAGGCCAAAAAAGTACTTGATGCTGTCAGTGCCAAATTCAAGACCTTTAAAAGTGTAAAGGCCTCATTCGCCTTGAAAATTGAGAATGCTGCTGGGAAAGTGCAGGGCACAAAATCTGGCACTGTCATGATGAAAGGGGTTAAATACAGGGTTTCCATCACCGGTCAGGAAATTTTTTGTGATGGGGCTACCATCTGGAC